>NZ_LKBR01000043.1:0-18733 GCF_002723595.1 Pseudomonas sp. ICMP 460 | reverse complement strand
ACCGTGACCGATACACCGGGCACTACCGACACCACCACCGTTACGCTGACCGCGCCAAGCGCAGTCAACGAAGGCGGCCAGATCACCTACACCGCCACCTTGAGCAACAAGGCGGGCAGCGATGTCACGCTGAAATTGGATAACGGCTCGTCCATTATCATCAAGGCAGGCAATACCGTTGGCAGCGTGACCGTCCCGGCGCCAAGCGATGACGTGTTCATCGACAAGAGCACGCAAACCGTCAAGATCACCGACGCTACTGGCGGTAACTTCGAAAAACTCGACGTTGCAGGCAATGGCGCCACCACTACGATCAACGACACCATCGACAAGGTTGATGTGGTTCTGACTGCTACCACCACGGTTGGCGAAGGCGGCAATATCGTTTACACCGCCAGCCTTGTGGATAAAAACGGCGCGCTGGTGAGCAACATCACCAACCCGTTGACGGTGACGTTGGACAACGGCAAAACCATCACCATCGGTGTTAATCAGTCCAGCGGCAGTGTCACCGCCGTGGCGCCGAACGATGTGTACAAAGGCGACCAAACTGTCACCACTGCGATCACTAACGTGACCGGCGGCGCACATTTCGAGAACCTGGTGCCTGGCACCACGCCGGTTAGCACTACCGTGACCGATACACCGGGCACTACGGATCTCACCACTGTCACGCTGACCGCGCCAAGCGCAGTCAACGAAGGCGGCCAGATCACCTACACCGCCACCTTGAGCAACAAGGCGGGCAGCGATGTCACGCTGAAATTGGATAACGGCTCGTCCATTATCATCAAGGCAGGCAATACCGTTGGCAGCGTGACCGTCCCGGCGCCAAGCGATGACGTGTTCATCGACAAGAGCACGCAAACCGTCAAGATCACCGACGCTACTGGCGGTAACTTCGAAAAACTCGACGTTGCAGGCAATGGCGCCACCACTGCGATCAACGACACCATCGACAAGGTTGATGTGGTTCTGACCGCCACTACTACGGTCGGCGAAGGCGGCAACATCGTTTACACCGCCAGCCTTGTGGATAAAAACGGCGCGCTGGTGACTAACATCACCAATCCGCTGACGGTGACGTTGGATAACGGCAAAACCATCACCATCGGCGTCAACCAGTCCAGCGGCAGTGTCACTGCCGTGGCGCCAAACGATGTGTACAAAGGCGACCAAACTGTCACCACTGCGATCACTAACGTGACCGGCGGCGCACATTTCGAGAACCTGGTGCCTGGCACCACGCCGGTTAGCACCACGGTTACCGATACACCGGGCACCACGGATCTCACCACTGTCACGCTGACCGCGCCAAGCGCAGTCAACGAAGGTGGCCAGATCACCTACACCGCCACCTTGAGCAACAAGGCGGGCACCGACATGGTGATCCAGCTGGATAACGGTTCCAGCATCACCATCAAGCAAGGTGCGACCGTGGGTTCGGTAACTGTCGCGGCGCCGGGCGATGATGTGTTCATCGACAAGAGCACCCAGACGGTCAAGATTACCGGCACCAGCGGCGGTAATTTCGAAGGCGTGAGCATTGCCCCGGGCGGTGCGACTACCACCATCAACGACACCATCGACGACGTGACCGTAGCGCTCAAGGCGACCGGTTCGGTGAGTGAAGGCGGCCAGATCGTCTACACCGCATCGCTGGTCGACAAGAACGGCTTGGCAGTGACCAACGTCGGCTCCGACTTGGTGGTGAAGCTGGATAACGGCTCGACCATCACTATCGCCAACGGCAAGTCCAGCAGCACCGCCACCGTTACCGCGCCTAACGACGTGTATGTCGGCGCCAACGATGTCAGCGCCAAGATCACCGGCGTGGTCAGCGGCGGCGACAAGTATGAGCACCTGATCGTGGACGGCAGCGCCGCGGTCACCAAGGTGACGGATGTGGTCAACAACACCACCATCAGCATCACCGGCGACACGTCGGTGACTGAAGGCGGTACGGCGCACTACACCCTGAACCTGAGCAACCCTGCGCAAACCGATGTGAGCGTGACGCTGAAGTACAGCGGCACTGCCACAGATGGTTCGGACTTCACGGGCGTGTACACCGTGAAAATTCCGGCCGGCGCCAGCAGCGTGGCGTTTGACATTCGCACGATTGACGACAAGCTCACCGAGCCTACCGAAAATATCGTCATCAGCATCGACAAGACCACCGGTGGCAACTTCGAGAACCTGGTGATCGGCAACGGCAGCGTCAGCACCAACATCATCGACAACGATGCGCCACCGGTCATCGACCTGGACGCCAACAACTCCAGCGGCGCCAGCGGTGCCGACTACAAGGCGACCTTCACCGAAGGCACCGCAGGCCCGGGCGTGTCGATTGCCGACACCGATATCAAGATCACCGACCCGGACAGCACGATGCTGACCGGCGCAACGGTCACGCTGATCAACGCGCAAGCCGGTGACGCCCTGAACCTGGGCAATAGCGTGAATGGCATTGTCATCAATTCCAACAACCAGGCGGGCACCATTACGCTGACGTTGTCGGGCAGCGCGACGCTGGCTGATTACATGCAGCGCATCCAGAACATCACGTTCACCAACAGCAGCCACGACCCGAGCACCACGCCACGCACCATCACCGTGACCGTGACCGATGGCGGCAACTACTCCAACGTCGCCACCACCACCATCAACGTGGTGGCAATCAACGACGCGCCGGTAGCCACCGGCAGCGCGGTGACCGGCAACGAAGACACGCCGCTGGCGCTGACGTGGGCCAACTTCGGCGTGACCGATGTGGACTCGCCACAAACCAGCCTCGGCGTGAAAATCACCGACCTGCCGGTGGCCGGCAAGCTGCAATACCTGGCGGCGGATGGTACGACCTGGACCAACGTGGCCGCAGGCCAAACCTTTACCAAGGCCCAGATTGACGGCGGCCAATTGCGCTTCATGCCAAGCGCCAACGAGTCCGGCGCCGATGGTTATGGCGGCACCGGCATTGGCAACAAGCAGGCGGATTACGCGCAGTTCAAGTTCCAGCCTACTGATGGCAAAGACCTGGGCAGCAGCGCGACGGTGAAAGTCGACATCACGCCGATCGCCGACGCACCGACCCTGACGGTGGCCGACAACAACGTCAATTCGATCGGCTTGCTCAAGCAAAGCTGGAACAGCGTGGCCGGCATCGGCACCAACGGTAACGGCGCCGCAGCGGCTGACCTGAAAAAAGCCATTGATAACGCCGGCACGCCGAACAGCAGCGCCATCGTGACCAATGTCGAGTCCACCGCTAACGTCAACGCCGGCGCAGGCTCGAAGATCTCCGGCCTGATGTACATGGAAGCCGGCAAGACCTACACCTTCAGCGGCACAGGTGATGACAGCTTGCTGATCAACGTCGGCGGCAAAGACGTGGCCAGCGCACAATGGGGCACCAACAGCGGCAAGTTCAGCGGCTCGATCACCCCGACCGTGAGCGGCTATTACAGCCTCGAGATCTACCACGCCAACCAGTCCGGGCCTGGCAGCTATGACGTCAACGTGTCGATCAATGGCGGCGCGGCTCAAGACCTGAGCACCAGCGGCGTGCCGCTGTATACCGGCATCACGGACCTGGTCAACGCCGGTGTGACCGTGTCCGACCTGCATGGCAGCAATGGCGACGGTTACTACACCGCTTACAAGCTCAACGAAGGCCTGGAAAACGGCAGCGTGAAGCTGTCCAAGGTCAGCACCGCGCTGACCGACACCGACGGCTCGGAAACCCTCAGCGTGAAGATCAGCGGCGTACCGGCAGGCTCGGTGCTCACCGATGCATCCGGGCACACCTTCACCGCGACTAAAGCGGTGGGCGAAGCCAACGTCACCGGCTGGGACCTGAGCACGCTGACCATCAAGCCGCCGACCTATTACAGCGGCCAGTTCAACCTGACCGTCACCTCGACCTCCACCGAAAGTCTCGGCGGTTCGGCCAGCACCACCGCGCAGTTGCCGGTGACGGTGTACCCGGCAACCTACAGCGGCACAACGGGCACCTCGGGCAGCGACACAATCACCGGCACCGATGGCAATGACATCATCGTGGCCGACATTGGCGGCCTGAACGTGGTGCAGGGCAAGAACTACAACATCGCGTTCATGGTGGACAGTTCCGGCAGCATGAGCGCCGACTCGGTTAACGCCGCCAAGGCGTCGCTGACGTCTGTGTTCAATTCGTTGAAAGACAGCCTGGGTTCCAACACGTCGGGTACCGTGAACATCTTCCTGGCGGACTTCGATACCCAGGTGAACAAGTCGATCTCGATCAACCTCAACGACAGCAACGCCTTGAGCTTGCTCAAGGCGGTACTGGACTCGATGGTGTCGGGCGGCGGCACCAACTATGAAGACGTGTTCAAGACCACGGCCAACTTCTTCGAAAGCAGCCTGGCCACCAGCAACACCGGCGCCACCAACCTGACCTACTTCATCACCGACGGCCAGCCGACGTTCTATCAGACCGGCGAGCAAACCAACCCGACGCTGTACAGCAACGTCAAGTTCGACGATGTGGTGACCACCACCAACTACACACCGGGCAACGCGGTCGGCAAGTACTTGGATAACACCCATTACTTCAGCATCGACACCTCGGGTGCGGCCGCGCTGCAGACCTGGAATGGCTATCAGTGGGTCTACAAGAGCCTGGGTACCGTGCATGCCCAAGGTGACGGCACCTTTGAGCTGTCCAACCTGGCGGGCACGGGCAACAGCACCGACTCGGCCACACTGAGCAACGCCAAGAGCGCTTTTGCGTTACTGGGCGGGTTGTCGCAAGTGGAAGCGATCGGCATCAATGGTGACGTCAGCCTCAGCGACCTGAAGCCGTACGACAGCGATGGCAAGCCGCAAACCAACATCGATCCCAAGGATTTGGCCAACGCCATTCTCGGTCACACCGAGGCGACGCTGCCAGGTGCCGACAGCGTAAACGGTGGCGACGGCAACGACATCATCTTCGGCGACCTGGTGAGCTTCAGCGGCGTCACCGGTGAGGGTTACAACGCACTGCAGGCCTTTGTCGCACAGAAAACCGGTGTGGCAGTCTCGGCAGTTACCACCTCGAACGTGCACCAGTACGTCACCGAGCACTACGCGGACTTCGACGTGTCGGGCGCCAAAGACGGCAACGACACGCTGCTCGGCGGCGGCGGCGATGACATTCTGTTTGGCCAGGGCGGCAACGATTACCTGGACGGCGGCAAGGGCAATGACATCCTGCTGGGCGGCACCGGTAACGACACGTTGATCGGCGGCGCGGGCAACGACATCCTGATCGGCGGTTCGGGTGCCGACACCTTCATTTGGAAAGCCGGTGACGTTGGCAATGACGTGATCAAGGACTTCAAAGCGTCGGAAGGTGACCGCATCGATCTCAAGGATCTGTTGAAGGGTGAAACGGACAGCACCATCGACAACTACCTGAAAATCACCACGGTAGAGGGCGTGTCGACGCTGCAAGTGAGCAGCGAAGGCAAGCTCAACGCCGCTGGCGGCCTGGCCAATGCCGATGTGACGATCAAGCTGGAAGGCAACGATTGGTCCCACACCAGCATCAACTCGCTGATCAGTGGCGCCGACCCGACCATCAAGATAGACCACACCGCCTAAGACGCGATTAACCGGCCGCCCCCAAGGGCGGCCGATTTAGTTGGGCAACAGGTTGCTGGCCCAGACGCCGCGTTGCATCGCATACTCGCGCGCATAAACGCGCCTTTGACCTATGCTGGTGAACGCGTGTGGTTTATTTTCGAGGGGTTCTTATGTTTTACGTGCAACGTGATGCGCAGGGCGCGCTGAGCCGCGTGGAGGCAGCCGCCTTTACCGAGTCAACCGAAACCCTGCCGGCCGATCACCATGAGATTCAGGCCTGGTACACTAACGAAGTGGTGGAAACCAGCCTGGCACAGCTTAAGCAGAGTGACCTGGAGATGATCCGGGTACTCGACGACTTGATCCAGGTACTGACCCGTAAAGGGGTGATCAGCGTGACTGACTTGCCGCCTGCAGCCCAGGCCAAGTTGATGGACCGTAACCACGCGCGGGAAGCGTTGGGCGGGTTGAGCCACTTGATCAACGATGAAGAGACCGGGTTGATCTGACTTCATGTAAGCGCTGACCAGCCTGCGGGCTGTTGTGGCGAGCGGGCTTGCTCGCGTTGGGCTGCGAAGCAGCCCTTGTACTGACGCATGCAGTCCTTCAGACACTCCTCAGCGCCTGTTTTTGCGGCTGCTACGCAGCCCAACGCGAGCAAGCCCGCTCGCCACAGGGGGTTTGTCTTTACTGACGGAGCGCAGTTATTTCCACGGCGCAGGTTCACCGAACAGTTGGCCCTGCACGCCAAAAATGCCCATCTCGCGAATCACTTTCAGCTCACCTTCGGTCTCCACTCGCTCGGCGATCAGTGGCAAGTCGATGCTGTGGGCCGCGCGCTGGATCGCCTCGATAAACAGGCGCTTGTCGCTTTCCTGATCGATGGCGCGGATGTAACTGCCGTCGATCTTCAGGTAAGCGAGGCCCAGGCGCGCCAAGTTGCCGATCATGCTGAATCGCCCGCCAAAACGCTGCAGGCTGAGGGAAAAACCCAGCTCGCGCAGGCGTTGGGTCAATTGCTCCAACAAGGCCTGCTCCGGCAATTGCTCCTCGCCGATTTCCAGGGTCAGGCGTGCGCCGAGGTTGCTGTGCTGGCGCAGCAGTTCAAAAATCCAATTCAGCGCCTGCTCATCCTGCAGGGTCGCGGCCGACAGGTTCAACGCCAGGCTATGGTTGTGGCCAGCCATCTGCTTGAGCACCTGCTCAAGCATCATGCGGTCCAGGCGTGCCATCCAGCCGAAACGTTCAAGCCACGGCAGGAAACGCCCGGCAGGCAGGGTGTGGCCGTCCTGATCCTGCAGGCGCGACAGCACCTTATAGTGCAAGACCAACTGCGGGTCCTGGCTGGCAACCACTGGCTGGAAGTGCAGCTGGAAACGCTGTTGGGTCAGCGCCTGGTCCAGCAGCGTGTGCCAGGCATGGTGATCGTCGCCGACGCTGGCGGCGGCGCTGCGGTCGAGGCACACCCAACTGGTATCGCCCTGCGCCTCAGCCTGGGCCAGGGCTTGGTCAGCCAGGGTCAACAGCGCTTGAGGTGAGTCGCCATGGCTAAACGGCGCCAGGCCGATGTAAGCGACCGGCGTAACATCACTGGCGCCGGTGGCTTGCAGGCTGAGCAAGGTACTGTCGAGGTTTTGCGCCAATTGCAGCGCTTCTTCACGCATCAGCCCCGGCGCCAGTACTGCGAACTCACCGCCGCGGATACGGGTGACGAGGTTGTGGGTTTCGGGGTAAGGCTCGCACTGGCGCAGCAGTTGGTTGCCGACCGCTTGCAGCAATTGGTCGGTGCGCTGGCCGCCGAGCCGCTGGTTGAGGCCGGCCAGGTCCTTGACCCGCAAGACCAGCAGGTACCCGGAGTTGGTCTCTTCCGGGTTACTGACGCGCGCGTTCAGCTGCATCTCGAAATAACGCCGGTTGGCGAGGCCGGTGAGGTTGTCCTGATAGGATTCGGTGCGCAGTTTTTCGCTGCGCTCCGCCTGTTCCTGAAACAGCGCCTTGAGCTTTTCGACCATCTGGTTCATGGCCTGCACCACGCGCCGCAGCTCCGGCGTGCGCGGCAGATCGGGCACGGTGAGAAACTCGCGGCGTGCGATGGCGTGGGACTGCTTGACCATATAGTCCAACGGCTTCAACTGCCGACGCAGCAACAACGCGCCAAGCACCGCACTCACCGCACCGCACAGCAGCAACCAGCCGAGGCTGCCCAAGGCGCTTTGCCAAATTTTTGCCAACGCGAACATCGGGTGGCTGACCACCTCAACTCTGGCCGCCTGCTCCCAGCCGCGGTTGACCAGCGCGTCACCACCGGCAGGCTCCAGACCGATTAATTTCACGAACCAGTTGGGCACGCCGTTGTTGTCAGGGATACCGCTGCGCTCGACAATGGTTTTGTCAGTAGCCAGGTCGACCACGCGGATGCTAGCGTAATACCCACTGTCGAAGATCGAGCTGACCAGCAACTCCACCATGGCCGGGTCGTCGATATTGGGCGTCAGCGACAGCGCCAGCGCCGTCGCGCCGTCCTGTGCATGTGAGCGCAGCTGGTTGACGTATTGGGTGCGAGAGCTTTCCAGGCTGACCATGAAGCTGCCGCTGAAGGCGACCACCAGGAACAGGCAGATAGCGATCAATAGTTGTTTGAACAGAGACATCCGATCAGTTACTCCTAGTTGGCAGGCTCGGCTGGAAAGCCTTCCGCACGCATTTTTCTGAGTACATCCTGCCAGCGCGACAAGCGTTTGGTATCACCGACTTTTTGATTGCCCTTGGCGCCTGGCAGGTACAAACCCTCGGCATTGAATGAGTACACCGGCACCAGGTCGGCACGCCGGGTGGCTGGCAGTATCTCGTCCATCAGGCTGTCGAGCACCAGCGGGATGGCGTCGGGGGTTGCATAATAGGTCAGCACCATATGAGCGCGATTTTGACGCAAGGCCTTAACGTAAGTAATGCGCAATTTGTCGCTGGAAACGCCCAGGTGCCGCAGGCTGAAATACTTGGCGATGGCGTAGTCTTCACAATCGCCGGCACCTTTCCACAAGGCTTCGATGGGCGTTTCCCAATAGTCGACCACGTGC
Organism: Pseudomonas sp. ICMP 460; assembly: GCF_002723595.1. Classification (NCBI taxonomy): domain Bacteria; kingdom Pseudomonadati; phylum Pseudomonadota; class Gammaproteobacteria; order Pseudomonadales; family Pseudomonadaceae; genus Pseudomonas; species Pseudomonas sp. ICMP 460. Next base: position 10,046 of record NZ_LKBR01000043.1, on the reverse strand, counting down.
CAGAGGTCGATGTCTTCCACGTACGTCATGTGCTTATTGAAGAACAGGTTGACCACCTTGAGCTGCTCCTGCTCGTCGACCTGTTTCTGGGTCGCCAGCAACCGCTGCCAGGCATCGATACGCTGTTGGCCCTCCCCCAACGGCCCGTACAACGCGGTGGCCTTGCGGCTGATTTGAGAGAAATCCCAATCGGCATGCAGCCCGCCGAGCATCAAGCCAGCCAAAAAAATCGCTGAAAACAGCCAGCTAACGATTCGAGAGGGAATAAAACTTACCGCCAAAGTGTTCAGTCCGTGGAAAGAGACGGAATTTCAAAGGATGGTGAAGCTTCAACCCGAAAAAAACAATGGCACGATGCAATCATTGATTAATAGGCCGAGTTTATAACCACCCCTTGTGGGATGCACAAAGTACAGCGTGTAAGCCCTTACAAACGGACACTTTGGTTGTTTGACAAGCGCGTGAACCCTCTCTAGGGTGCATTGGATCCAATAAACAGACTCCACTAAGCCAGGAGGATAGCGTAACCGTGACGCAGAAGCCGAACCCTTTAAGCAGCATCAAAATCAGCGGGCCTATTCCCGCTCATCTGGCGCGCGCCGTGATTGAAGAAACCTTGCGCGATGCCATTCTCGATGGGCGATTGCCCTGTGGAACCGCTATGCGCCAGCAAGAACTGGCCAGCCTGTTCGGCGTCAGCCGCATGCCTGTGCGTGAAGCCCTGCGCCAGTTGGAAGCCCAATCGCTGCTGCACGTAGTCACCCACAAGGGCGCCGTGGTCGCACCGCTGATCGAAGACAACTCGGCAGAGACCTATGCCCTGCGCATGCTGCTGGAATCCGAGGCGCTGCGCCTGTCGATTCCATTACTCACCGACGCCGACATTGTTGAGGCTGATGCCTGCATCAATGCACTGGAACGCGAGAAAGACTACGCCGAGATTGGTCGTCTCAACCGCCTGTTCCACATGGTGTTGTATGGCAAGGCGCCTAACCAGCGCCTGCTCAAATTGGTTGAACACGGTTTGAATGAGGAGGAACGTTTTCTACGCTTCAACCTTGAGGCGATGGGCCTGGGCGAGACGTCGCAGGAAGATCACCGTGAACTGCTGAGCCTGGTAGCGCAGAAGAAAGTCGACGAAAGTATCCTGACGTTGCGCAATCACCTGATGCGCGGGATGGAGGTGATCACCCTTTACCTCAAGGGTCTTGAAACCGACGAAAACAAAAGCGCGCAGTAAGGTTTACGCAGCAGCTTGCGGACCGTGAAACAGCGCGGGGCTTTTTCCATTCTGGGAATGGCCCTGGGGCAGTACGCCAAGAACAACGTCTATTGTTTTAACTATTCGTACTCATGCCGAAGAAAATTCTCACTGTTAACCCGGTGACTTGCTGACGCCCAGCGCTTTTCCGAAAGAATATCTAATACTTTCATAAGTTCATCCAAACGTTTAATCAGATTATTATCTTTATCCAGTAAAAACACTTTGTTCGACAGCGTAAAGCGCTGTCCGACCAGCCCCGCGCACATGACGCGGCCAACTGCAACTTATTTAAAAAACCTTGCACAATCCTTCCACTGTTTTCAGAGCAGTTGCAGCAACTTATAGGCGTCAACCATGTATCAACACGTACTTGAACAAAAAAAACTGCAGGTGTGCAGTCATCCGTTATTTAAAGAAATAACTTCACTTAATAAGTTACAACTTTTCATGGAGCACCATGTATTTGCTGTTTGGGACTTCATGACACTGACCAAACGCCTGCAGCAGGACCTGACCTGCACACAATTACCCTGGCTGCCGCCCACTGACCCGCACGCCGCGCGCCTCATCAATGAAATCGTGCTCAGTGAAGAGTCAGACCAACACCCCACGCGCGGCCATTGCAGCCACCTCGAACTGTACCTGGAAGCGATGGCCGAGGTCGGTGCTGACACCACCCGCTTGCGGCGCTTCATTGAACTGCAACGCCAAGGGGTTCAGGCACGTGCGGCCTTGCAGATGATTGACCTGCCGCCGGGCGTTGCCCGCTTTGTCGACAGCACGCTGCAGATCGCCTTGAACGCGCCCATCCACTGCGTGGCGGCAGCGTTCCTGCACGGTCGCGAAAGCGTCATTCCGTCAATGTTTGAACGCATTCTGCACAGCGATGCTTTCATCGCTAGCCAGGCGCCAACCCTGCGTCATTACCTCAGCCGTCACATCGAGCTGGACTCTCAAGGCCATTCGCCAGCGGCGGAGCAGTTACTGCAGCGCCTGATCGGCGCAGACCCTTGCCGCCAACGCCAGGCGGATGACATCGCCCTCAGCGCCTTGCAAAGCCGCCTCAGCTTCTGGGACGACGTGTGCGCCTCGCTGCAAGTGGCGCAACCATGAACGCCGCCGACTACCGCTCCTTTGCCGAAGACTGGGAACGCCGCGCAACCATCCGCACACGCCCAAGGCGTTTGCTCGAAAACGACGATAGATTGATCTATCCGCTGTGCCGTCAGCCCTTGGTGCTGAGCGCGACCTTTGTGGAACATTGCCCGCAGTGGCGCGACTTTGTGCTGGTGCAAAGTTTCTACAAATTTCTGAATGACGTGGTGATCTTCGAAACCGAGATCGTCGACAAGACCGCTCGCAGCATTGCCAAGAACCGCTTCTCGCAGCCCTTCCCCCTCGCCTGTCGCTACGATGCAATGACGGTGGTCGTGGACGAGGATTACCACGCGCTGGTCGCGCTGGACTTTTTGCAACAGACCGTAGAAATGACCGGCATACCGCCGCTCGAACTGCCCGGGCAAATCGAACTGAGCCGCGCCCTGCCCGCAGCGCAGGCGCTGGCACCGCCACACCTGCGCGACGCGGTGGAGCTGATAGGCGTGGCCATCGCCGAAAACAGCGTGACCCATGACGTCGCGGCATTTTCCAAGGACGACAGCGTCAAGTCATCGGTCCGTGGCTTGATGGCCGACCACTTGTTTGATGAAGGTCGCCATGCACAGTTCTGGACGCACCTGGTGCGTATCTACTGGCATGCAGCTAGCCCGGCAGACCGCGACAGCATCGCTGAAACCCTGCCGATTTTTCTGGCGCATTACTTGACCAACGAGCTGCAAAAACGCTTCGATCTGCAACTGATCGACCACCTGGACGTCAGCGCCAATGTTCGCCGTGCATTAAGGGACGATGTCGCGGCGCTGGACTTTCCTATCACGCGCCAGCACCCACTGCTGGTTAACATCATGAGTTTTTTGCACCACAGCGGCGTATTGCAAACCCCGAGTGTCGCCCAGGCGCTGCGCGACTACCTGCCTGACTCGCGGAGGCCGGCATGAGGCGCTTGACGATCGGGTGGAGCGGCACCAGCCACGCCTTGGCGGCCGTTCGGCATAGGCTCGAACAATACGGGCATATCAGCGCAAGCGAAGCCCTCGACGTGTTGCTTGACGACGGCTGCCCGCCGCCGCTCCCGCGCGCTGCGAACACCCAACGGCTTAGCCTGCGCCTGGGCATTGGCCCCGTGTCGGCATGCGGGCTTCCGGCGCTGCAGTTGCGCTGCTATGACCACGACCAACGCGTATTGGCGGTGCACGACATCAGCGAGGAACCCAGCGGCAATGGTCAGCGACTGCGCCAACACGCCAGCAACGCGCTGGTGGAATGGGTTGCCTTGCTGGTCAGCGGCTTCTCGATGAACCCGGCATTTTTCGCTGCACGCACCACGGCTAACGCATGGCCCGAGCAGGGTTTGCAGGGGCTGGACGCCTTGGCGTTTTTGCACCGATTCAATCGCACTGCGCAGCCGGCACTGTTAGAGGCTGCGCATGTGAGCATGATCGAACGATTACAGGCCAGCCTGCATGCCTTCGCGCAACGACCGGCGCTGAACATCGCAGGAAGCGTGCTGACGTATCGGCAATTGCACGTTCAAGCCCTGTCGATTCAACAACGTCTGGCGCCCCTGCTTGCAGGTATCGAGACACCCGCGGTGGTGGGTGTATGCCTGGAAAAGTCCGCCGGGTTATACGCCAGCATTCTCGCGATACTGGGTTGCGGCGCGGTGTACCTGCCACTGGCACCGGACCACCCGCCACAACGTCAGCGCGCGATGCTGCAAAGCACCGGGGCCGCCGTATTGCTGGACGATGGCCGGCACCCTTTGCGCGACCATTTCGTTACCCTGAATGTCGGCACCGTCGACCCGGCCCAAGCGGACACCACACAACCACTGATGCTTCAGCAACCCGGCGTCGAAGCGCCCTGCATGGTGCTGTTTACCTCGGGCACCACTGGCCAACCTAAAGCTGTGCTGCTCAGCCAATACAATCTTGCGCACTGCACCGCTTGGCTCGGCACCTGTATGGCGCTGGATGAACAGAGCCGAGTGCTGCAGTTTTCTACGCTGAGCTTCGACTCATCGCTGATCGATATTTTCCCGGCCCTGATCGCTGGCGCCGAGTTGATTGTGCCCAGCGAAGAGCAGCGCCGCGACCCTCAGCAACTGGTCGAACTGATCCGCCAACAGCGCATCAGCCACGCGTTTCTGCCGCCGGCGCTGCTCAGCATTCTGCCGCTGGATCAGCCATTGGGCCTGGCCCATCTGCTAACCGGCGGGGATGCCTGCGAGCCGTATGTGATCGAACAATTGGCGGGCCAGTGCCAACTGCACAATCTTTACGGCCCTACCGAGGCTACGGTGTTGGTGACCCACCGGGCATTCCAGCGCGGTGACAGCAATCGCAACGTGGGGCGCCCGATTGCCAACAGCCAGGTGCTGATCCTCGACGACACCCTGCAACCGGTGGATGAACAGGTGATGGGCGATCTCTACATCGTCGGCCCCGGCGTAAGCCTTGGGTATATGAACGAGCCGCAGCAGGCCGACAGTCCGTTTGTTGAGCTGACACTGCCGAACGGCCAGCCGCTGAGGGCTTACCGCAGCGGTGACCTGGCAAAATGGACCCAAGACGGTATCGAGCTGGGCGGCCGACGAGATGATCAGGTGAAGATCCGTGGCTTCCGGGTGGAGCCCCAGGAGATCGAACAATGCCTGCGCAGTAGTCGCTTATTTCGCCAAGTGGCCGTGGTGATTGCACCTGATCGCAGGATTCTCGGCTTTGTCGCACAGCCCGAAACAGGCGCCACGCTGGCGGAGCTGAAACGATACGCACTGGCGCGCCTGCCGTCTTACATGCAGCCTGAGGTATGGACTGAGTTGCCAGCGATGCCGCGCACCCGACACGGCAAGATAGACCGCCAAGCGTTGCTGGCGACGCCGCTGCGCGCGACTCCCCGCCACGGCCGCAGCCTTGCGCAAACGCCACTGCAAACGCAGCTCGTGGCGCTGTGGGGCGAGTTGCTGGGGTTAAGTGGCGGTGATATTTCCATTGATGAAAGCTTTTTCAGCCTGGGCGGGCATTCCATCCTGCTGTCGACCCTGCTGCTGCGCCTGCGCGAAGCGTTTGGCCGCAGCCTCTCTTTGAGTCGATTCTTTGAAGCGCCGACGATTCGTACGCTCGCCGTGCTGATGGAAGACGGTGCACTCAGCAATCTTCCGTCACGCCAGGTGCAGAAAGATGCGTCACAAGCACTGAATATAGACGTGCTGCACGAGGCCCGTGCAGGCGATCCGCGCAAGGTGATCGTCACCGGCGCCAACAGCTTTGTCGGCGTGCACCTGGTCGAAGCATTGTTAGTGGGCGGCGCGCAGCAGGTGACATGCCTGGTGCGTGAACGGCCGGGGCACTCGGCGGCGGCGCGGTTTACCCAGGCGCTGCGCGAGTATCGCCTGGAACACCTCGACCTGAGCCGCGTGCAGGTGTACGCCGCCGATATGAGCCGGCCTCGGTTGGGCCTGGCCAGCGAGGTGTACGACCGGCTCGCCCGCAGCCATGGCGTGTTGGTGCACAACGCCGCGTGGGTCAATCACGTGATGGACTACGCCTCACTCGCCAAGGACAACGTCGAACCGGTGCTGGAGTGCCTGCGCCTGTGTGAAACCCATTGCAAAAAAGTCTTCAATTTCATCTCGACGCTGTCGGCCTGCAGCAGTATCGATGAGCAGGGCAACATTCTCGAAACACCGGCCGTGGCCACGTTGCCGCTCTATCTGAAGAATGGCTACAACCTGTCCAAATGGGTCGCCGAGCGGCTGTTGGGGCGTGCGCTAGAGCAAGGTGCGTGGGTGAATATCTATCGCCCCGGCAACATCGCTTTTAATAGCCGCAGCGGCGTCTGCCAGCCGCAAAACAATCGCCTGATGCTGATGCTCAAGGGTTCATTGCAGCTAGGCCTGGCGCCTAACCTGGAGGTGAACTTCGACCTGATGCCGGTGGACTTTTTTGCGCGTTTTGTCGGCTTCCACTGCGGCCAATTTGCTGCCGCGCGAAACCTGTTCAACCTGCACAACCCGCAGCCTTTGAGTTGGGCTCATTACCTTGACGCATTCAGCCAGGCGGGCCACCGCTTCGAACGGGTAAGCGTTGCAGATTGGCAACAGGCGCTGCGCACGGTGGGTCGCGATAACGCGCTGTTTGGCGTGCTGGGTTTCTACCTGGATGACCTTGCAGAAGACATCAGCGATATCTCGATGATTTGTCACGACAACGCGCGCCGGGGTGTGCAAGCCATGGGCGAGCACTACCCGCAAAAGGACGCGGCGTTATTGCGCAAGGGCTGCGACCACCTCAAGGCCATCGGCTTTATCTGACCGCTTCAGGACACTTTTATGAACGTGCTGCAACCCGATACATTAATCCGCAACCCTGTGGGCAAGCCGCTGGTGGCGTCTGTTGACGTCGCGTGCGAGGCCGCGCGCCTGTGGGCTGTGGTCGGCAACTTTGCAGGCTTCGATGCCTTCATTCCGGCGCTGTCGCACATTGAAATGACAGGCCACGGTGTAGGCGCATTACGCACGAAGTTTTTCCACGATGGCCATCGCGTGGTAGAGCAACTCAACAGCCGGGACGACGATGCCATGTGCATGACCTGGAGCACGCTATACAACACGTTGGGGGTCGCCCACTTGTGGGCGGCAATGCGCGTGGAAGCGCTAGGCACGGGAGGCGCCAGGGCGACCTGGACGCTGATTGGCGAGCCGCTTGATATGACACAAGCGGCGTTTGAACAGTTTGTGCAGGCCTTCGCCGATAGCGCATTGGGGAATGTGCGCCGGTTGCTCAGTTAGGCAACAGGCGCGAGCAGCCTCGCGCCTGCACAAACAGGGTCAGATCTTGAAGCTGTCGACCAACTGCTTCAATCGGCTGGCCTGCTGGGACAGCGCATCGCAGTCCTTGAGGGTTTCGTTGAGGTTGGTCACACCCTGCTGGTTAAGCAGGTTGATCTGGTTGATATCGACGTTGAGGGTTTCAACCACCGCGGTCTGCTCCTCGGTGGCGGCGGCGACCGATTGGTTCATGCCATCAATCTCGACGATTCGCTGCGTCACGCTGACCAGGCGCTCACCGGCCTGGTTGGCCACTTCAACGCTTTCTTCGCTGGAGACCTGGCTGGCGTTCATGGTGGTTACCGCTTCACGCGAACCGACTTGCAGTGAAGTGATCATCTTATGGATCTCTTCGGCGGACTCCTGCGTACGGTGAGCCAGGTTACGCACCTCATCGGCAACCACGGCAAACCCACGACCGGCTTCCCCGGCACGAGCAGCCTCGATCGCGGCATTGAGGGCCAACAAGTTGGTTTGCTGGGAGATGCCTTTGATCACATCAAGGATATGCCCGATGTTGTCGGTGCTGGCGTTCAGCGTTTCGATCTGCGTGCAGGACAGGCTGATTTTTTGCGACAGTTCCGACATCGCCAGGATGGTTTTCTCCACCACTTTGCGCCCATCGTCTGCTTGCTCACTGGCACCACTGGCGTGCTGCGAAGCATCGGCCGCGTTACGCGCGATTTCCTGGGTGGCGGCACCCAGCTCGTTGATCGCCGCAGCCACGCTGTTGGTGCGCGCGCTTTGTTCATCCGAGCCGACGATAGAGGCATTGGATGACGCCATCACGCGTTGGGACAGGTCATGTACCTGGCGCGTCGCCGAAGACACTTCGGAAATCGACGCGTGGATGCGCTCGACGAACTGGTTGAAGGCGCTGCCTACCTCGCCAAACTCATCTTTGCTGGTCACGTTCAGGCGGCGGGTCAAATCGCCCTCGCCCTGGGCAATGTCGCGCATGGCAACGCCCATGGTGGTCAGCGGGCGCAGCAGTACTTGAATCAACAGGCTCAACAGCACGGCGATGGCGACTACCGCGACCAACATCGCGATCAATGCCGAGGTGCGGAACTTGGCCAATGGTGCGTAGGCTTTATCTTTATCGATCGACAGACCGATGAACCAATTTGCACCCGGCAAACCGCTGATAGGCGTGAACGAAAGAATGCGGTCCTGGCCATTGAGGGTAACGTTCTGGCTAACCTTCTCGATACGCAGGCTGGTGCCTGGGTAGATATCCTTGAGGTTTTTCATCACTTGGTTTTCGTCAGGACTGACGATGACCTGGCCATCGGCGCTGACCAGGAAAGCATGACCGATGCCACCGAAGTCTACCGAGTTGATGATCTTCACCAGGGTTTGCAAGCTCAGGTCACCGCCGACCACACCCAGCAACTCGCCATTCTTTTTGACTGGCAGGGCGATGGTTACGATTTGCCCGCCCACTGCTGCCATGTAGGGCGGCGTAAGCATGGTTTTATCGGCAGCTACGGCCTGCTTGTACCAAGGGCGCTGACGTGGGTCGTAGTCGTCGGGCATCTTCGCGTCAGGGCGCTGAGTGAACACACCGTTGGTTTGACCCACATAGGTGAACTGGAAGTTCGAGGTGAGTGCAGGCTGGTCGACCAACCCTGGAAGATCCGCAGCACTGCCCTGGTGAGCAATGTTCTGCGCCAGGTTCTCAAGGACCAGGATGCGCCCGCTGAGCCAGTTCTGCACACTGCTTGCCGTAAGCTCACCCGATTGCTGGATAGACGAATCCAGATTCTGCGTGATGGTACTGCGCTGCAGGTAGTCGTTATAAAGCGTGAATAATGCGAAGGCCAGTACCACGACGCCTGACGCGGCCAACAGAATTTTATGGCTGAACTTGAGATTCATTTCATCGACTTCTTTTGCCAAAGGGGGATGAGCGTGCCGAGTGGAACATTCCATGTAACGGCATAGACGATCTCGATGATCACGCTATTTCGGTGCACGCATGGCTCATAAGGCTTTCGGCCAGCCGAGGATAAATCTTAGAGATTTGTGAGATATGTCTTCATTTTGAGTATGAAGCCGACCAGCGGTAGGGCGTGCTAGTGATCGAGTCCCCTAAACGACAAAACCCCTGTCTGCGTTAGCAGACAGGGGTTTCGGAATTTAATCTTGACGATGACCTACTCTCACATGGGGAAACCCCACACTACCATCGGCGATGCATCGTTTCACTACTGAGTTCGGGATGGGATCAGGTGGTTCCAATGCTCTATGGTCGTCAAGAAATTCGGGTTACCAGAGCGTTGCCTTAGCAACGTGCCAGTGAAATTCATGGACTTCTACATAAACAAAACCCCTGTTTGCGTTAGCAAACAGGGGTTCTGGAATTTAATCTTGACGATGACCTACTCTCACATGGGGAAACCCCACACTACCATCGGCGATGCATCGTTTCACTACTGAGTTCGGGATGGGATCAGGTGGTTCCAATGCTCTATGGTCGTCAAGAAATTCGGGTACTGAGTCGTGGCCTGATGGCCTCGCTTCAGCAAATTGGGTATGTGACAGCTTTCGGTGTTTTGTGAGATCGAACTTTCGGTTCTATCGTCTTCACACACCGCAATCTGGCCTTTCGACGCAAATTGCTTGGGTGTTATATGGTCAAGCCTCACGGGCAATTAGTATTGGTTAGCTCAACGCCTCACAGCGCTTACACACCCAACCTATCAACGTCGTAGTCTTCGACGGCCCTTTAGGGAACTCAAGGTTCCAGTGAGATCTCATCTTGAGGCTAGTTTCCCGCTTAGATGCTTTCAGCGGTTATCTATTCCGAACATAGCTACCCGGCAATGCCAC
>NZ_LKBR01000042.1:0-18938 GCF_002723595.1 Pseudomonas sp. ICMP 460 | reverse complement strand
CTTGCAGCACGTTGCTTGAACTCGCGGGTGTAGGTCTTTCGTTCTTGCATGGAACCTCCTGATTGGGCGAATCATATCGCCCTTAAGAGGTGTCCGGGATCATTAGGCCAGTTCAAGCCCGCTCCCACAGGGTTATGCGGTGTGCAGGCAGTCGAGTGCTCGGTCTGCGAGGGTTTTGGCTTTGTCGATCAGGTGTTCGGTGGCGCTGGCGATGTGGCGTTGATCGCCGATCAAACTTTGAGTGGCGCAAGCTGCGGTGGCGGCTGCGCAGCGCAACAGGTCGCAGATTTGTGCGAGGGCATCTTCGAAGCTGAGGTCTTTATGCACGGTGAAAGATGGCGGTGAGTCGGGTTGCAGATAGTGGCTCAGAGCACGCTCAAACATTTCGCGGTCGGGGGCAGTGTGGGGTGGGTCTGGGACGATTTTGTTCATGAATGAAGTACCTGCTCGGTTGGGCGCCATTCTTTTGCCGATCTCACACGTCAAAAAAGGTGGCAGCTATGTGCGGGGTGAGATACCGGTGAACAGGATCCGGCCAGACCGAAGTCTGCCCGCACACAGCCGCCATAGAGCATGTAGCTCATGGCGCCTGTCGTTCACGGGATCTCACACCCGATCGCTGATATGCAGCGACGGAGCGAAGGCTAGCCAGTGAAGTGAGCAGGCGCAAGGCCGAATGATTGTCTAGGAAACTTCCTGCAAGTTAAAGAGATACGGCTTGCTGGCCTTTAATACTGCGAACCAAATGTGGGAGGGGGCTTGCTCCCGATGGCGGTGCGCCAGTCGACAACTGTATTGACTGACCCGCTGCTATCGCGAGCAAGCCCGCTCCTACAGGGTTATGCGGTGTGCAGGCAGTCGAGTGCTCGGTCTGCGAGGATTTTGGCTTTGTCGATCAGGTGTTCGGTGGCGCCGGCGATGTGGCGTTGATCGCCGATCAAACTTTGAGTGGCGCAAGCTGCGGTGGCGGCTGCGCAGCGCAACAGGTCGCAGATTTGTGCGAGGGCATCTTCGAAGCTGAGGTCTTGATGCACGGTGAAAGACGGCGGTGAGTCGGGTTGCAGATAATGGCTCAGAGCGCGCTCAAACATTTCGCGGTCGGGGGCAGAGCGGGGCGGATCTGGGACGATTTTGTTCATGTGTAAAGCTCCTACTCAGTGGAGGAGCCACCTGGTGTCGTTTCCACACGACGAATTAGGTGGCAGCCATACGCGGGGTGGAAACCGGGGAGTAGGACCCAGCCAGACCAAAGTCTGCCCGCGTACAGCCGCCATTGAGCGTTTGCATACGATCATGGCGCCTACTAACTCCCGAGTTTCCACACCCGATCGCTGATATGCAGCGACGGAGCGAAGGCTAGCCAGTGAAGTGAGCAGGCGCAAGGCCGAATGATTGTCTAGGAAACTTCCTGCAAGTTAAAGAGATATGGCTTGCTGGCCTTTAACACTGCGAACCAAATGTGGGAGGGGGCTTGCTCCCGATGGCGTTGTGCCAGTCGACAACTGTATTGACTGACCCGCTGCAATCGCGAGCAAGCCCGCTCCCACAGGGGTTAGGCGGTGTGCAGGCAGTCGAGTGCTCGGTCTGCGAGGGCTTTGGCTTTTCTGCTTTTGCTTTTTGTGGGAAGGGGCTTGCTCCCGATAGCAGTTTCACAGTTGATACATGAATTAACTGACCCACCGCCATCGGGAGCAAGCCCCCTCCCACAGTTTGACCGAGTTCGGCTTAGAGCATGGGAACGATCATTTTGGGGGTTACTTCGGGTACAGCGGCGGCAAACTGGTGGTATCAGTCGCCGGGTCTTGCTCACGCTCGGCCATCGGAATCGCCTTCACCGCGCGCCACAATTCCTCACCCAGCCAGAAATGGCCGCTCTCGCTGTACAGCGCACCGTTCAGCCCATCCAGCGCATCCGACAACGGCACAAACCGCGCGGCCATCTCGGCCAGGGTGTCCGGCTGTTGCCGCGCCCAGGCGTCGAGTGCCTGGCGCGTAGCCTGCGGGTCGTTGGCTTGCGTTGCGCGCTTGAGGTCGTCGAGCAAGCTGCGCGGGCTCGGGCCGGTTTGCGCGGCGCGTTGTACCGCCGGTTGCCGGCGTGCACGCCACCACAGGCCGAAGCCTAATAGCGTGGTGCAAGCGAACATCAGCGTACTCAGTTGCCACAGCCACAGGCGCTCGTCGTCGGGTGCGGTGATCACAGTCGGCATGGCGGGCGTGTCCACCACCAGGCTTGGGTTGGTGGCCACTTGCAGGGTGCGCGCCGGCAGGCTGGTGCGCTCAAGGTGGTCTTCGTGGGTGTTCCACCACACCACTTCCACGGCCGGCAATTCCACCTCGCCGGCGCGGGTCGGCACCAGGGCTTCGCGGTCTTCACGACTGCTGACCAGGCCGCGGTCGCTGTTCTGGTTGCCGAGCACCGGCTGGTCCGGGTAGCGGCGCAGGCCATTGATGTCGCTGCTGGGCAGGGCCGGCAGTTGCGCGCTGGACAAGCCCTCGGCCTTGACCGTGAGGCTGCGGGTCAGCGAGTCGCCGACTTGCACATGCTCAGGCGTTGGGTTCCAGCTTTCGGTCAAGCTCAGGCTACGTGCCGGTAACCAGGGTGTGTCAGCCGGGTACAACGCCGGTTTGGGCTTGACCTCAAGCGGTAGCTGCGCCGAGCTTACGTGGATCAACTTGCCCGGCTTGGTGCCTTGCAGGGTGTTTTCCTGAGGCGGACGCGCTTCCACCAGCGTGGCGCTGAAGGTCTGCGCCGGTATCAACAAGGCGCCGCTGTGCTGCGGGTAAATCGCATAGCGGGTTTCGATCACGCCATGGCGAATGCTGTTGATGACTTTTTCGTAGGTGCGCGACTCGCCCAGCTGTTCGATGCGTGCATCGGGAATCTGCAGCGGTGTCAGGCTACTGTCGTCATACAGCGACACCGAGTGATACACGCGCACGGTCAACAGGGCCTGGGCTTGCACGTACACGCTGCTTTGGTCGAGTTTGGTCTCGACAAACACCGGGGCCAGTTCGGCGCTGGTGTTCTGGCTCGCGGTTTCGACCACTTGCAGGCTGATCGGCTGGGTTTTCAGGTCGCCCACTTGCAGCGCAGGGATCACCACAGTGCCGTTTTCCTTGGGCAGCAGGGTGATGATCCAGCGCGTGGTGGCGCGGTTATCGTCACCCAGCGTGGTGAGCTGGTTGATCTGGCGGGTGCCGCTGACCTCGAACTGCGCATCCAGCGGCGACAGGTCAGGCTTGCCGAACTGCGTGACGTCGCTGGACTCGACCGTCAGTTCCACCGTCTCCCCGGAATTGAGGCGGCTGCGGTCGACGCTGGCAGCCAGGTTCGCCGCCTGGGCGTGGCCTGCCGTTAACGCGAGCAAGAGCAGAAGGGTGGTGCGGCGGCTCATCGAGTCTTGTCCTGATGTTGTTGCTGTTCGTACCAGAATTTTCGGCGCAGCAGCTCGCCGGGGTTGTCCGGGATCTCCCGCAGCCATTGCTCCAGGGCCTGGCGACGTTCACCGTCAATGCTTGCATCTGCCGGGCGCAGCGGCGGGGTGGTGGTGTGTTCATCGCCCAACTCGCTGCCCGGTACTTCGTTGCCGCCGGCTTTACGCGTGGCGCCGGTTTGGGTGTCGCCGGTGCTGGTTTCGCCTTGGCCCTGGGGCGATTGCTCGGCACCTGTGGCACTTTGCCCTGTTTCGCCCGGTTGCGCAGTTTGGCCGGGTTGGGTGGTTTCGTCATCCTCGTTTTTTGCAGGCTTGGCGGGGGCCGTCTGGGCTTTTTGCTGCATCAGGCTTTCCACCAGGGCTTTGTTTTTCAGCGCCGGTTGCAGGTCAGGCTGGGCTTCCAGCGCCTGTTCATAGGCGTCGATGGCCGCTTCCAGTTCGCCGGACCGGGCCAGTGCATTGCCGCGATTGTAATGGGAATAGGCGTCATCACTTTGCGCGAAACGCTTGATCGCTTCGGCATAGTTGCCCGCCTCAAAGAGTGCGACGCCTTGCCATTGCGGGTCTTCAAAACGCTCGGCGGCTTGTGCCGGGCGCTTGTGCTTGAGCAAGTATTGGCCTTGCTGGTCGGGGCGCAGCCACAGGTCCTGCAGTTCAAACGCGTAACTCGGTTGCGGCGCGCCCAACAACAGCAGCGGCAGGCAGAACAGCCAACCGCGGCGCCCGGCACAGGCGACCAGCAACAACAGCGGCAGCAGAAGCCAGTAACCCTGGTCAGCCCACGTGTCGAGGTGCAGCAGTTGGCCGTCGTTGCGCAGGTTTTGCGGGCCATCGAGCAGGCTGAGCTGGCGCAAGTCCTTGTCGTCCAGGCGCGCGGCACGGTAACGCCCACCCATTTCGTTGGCGAAGGCCTTGAGCGTCGGGCTGTCGAGGCGTGGCACCAGGATCGCGCCCTGGTCGTCCTTGAGGAACTCGCCGCTCTCTTGGGTGACGGGCGTGCCTTCGCGGCTGCCGATGCCGAGTATCGACAAGCTCGGCGCTTGGGCACCTTGCAACAGCAGGCGGATGCCTTGGCGTTCCTGTTTCGACAGCGACGAGCCGACCAGCAGCAGGCGCCCCTGGCCAAGGCCTGCTTGCTTGAGCAAACTCATCGCCTTCACCACCGCCAGGTCGGCGCGATGGCCGGGTTCGGGCATGATCGAGGGGCGCAGGGCTTCCAGCAGGTTGCGACTGGTTGCCAAATCGTCCGACAGCGGCACCAGCGTGTGGGCGCTGCCGGCATACACGACAATCGCGGTCGGCGCATCGGCGCGTGCTTGCAGCAAGTCATAGAGCTTGCGCCGCGCTTGCTCCAGGCGATTGGGCGGGCTGTCGGTGGCGAGCATTTCCGGGGTTAACTCGAGCAAAACCACCAGCGGGTCGGCGGGTTTCTGGCTGGACTGCTCAACCCTTTGCCAACCAGGCCCGAGCAAGGCCAGCACCGCCAACAGCCAGGCGATACCGAGCAGCACCCACGGCGATTTGCTCTCGCGCCCACTGCCGCCACTGAGCAGCACCGCATGAAACGCCGGCGGCAGAATCATCTGCCAACGCCCGGCGCGTTTTTGCCGGTGCCACAACTGCCAGAGCAGCCAGCCCAGCAGCGGCAACAGCAGCAGCCACCAAGGGCGGAACCAATGCGGCCATAGGTCGATCATCGGCGCCTCCGCAAACGCAGGCGTTTGAGGCGTTGGCGCCATTGCGGGTGCTGTTGCAGGAAAATGCCCTGGGTCGAGATTTTGTTAAAGGCGCGTTGCAGCGCGTTATTCGGCCAGCGCTCCTGCACCACCAGCAACATGCTCAGGATCAACGCCAGCGCTAACGGCGCGCTGTACAGCGCCTGTGCCGGGCGGGCCTGGGTGGGCTGTTGCGCTACCGGCTCAAGCAGGTCGAGGGTGTGCTTGATGCTGTTTAATTCTTCGCCGTCGCGCGCACGGAAGTAGCGGCCGCCGGTGGCCTCGGCGATGGCCTTGAGCGCGGGTTCGTCCAGGTCCAGGCTCGGGTTGACGCCGAGGATACCCAGCGAGCCGGTTTGCTCGGGGTCGGCGCCGATGCCGATCGGGTAAATTTTTACGCCTTCCTCAGCGGCCAGGCGTGCGGCGGTCAGCGGGTCGATTTGGCCTGCGTTGTTGGCGCCGTCGGTGACCAGAATCAGCACGCGGCTTTGCGCCGGGCGCTGGCGCAGGCGTTTCAAGGCCAGGCCGATCGCATCGCCGATGGCCGTGTTTTTGCCGGCAATGCCGATGCGCGCTTCATCCAGCCAGGTGCGCACGGTGCGCCGGTCGAAGGTCAACGGCGCTTGCAGGTACGCCTGGCTGCCGAACAGGATCAGGCCGACGCGGTCGCCTTCGCGGCTTTCAAGGAAATCCCCGAGTAAATGCTGCACCAGGCTCAGGCGGCTGACGTCGTCGTTTTGCCAGCGCATGTCGGGGAAGTCCATGGAGCCGGACACGTCCACCGCCACCAGCAAATCGCGGCCACTGGCTGCAATCGGCAGCGGTTCGCCGAGCCATTCCGGGCGTGCGGCGGCGGTTAACAGCAGCAACCACAGCACCACAAACGGCGCTTGCTGGCGCCAGCCCGGCAGGTTGACGCGTGCGCGGCGGCGCGCCAGGCCTTCGAGGTCGGCCAGGTAGCTGACCTTTAATGCAGGCTCGCCACTGTCGGCCACCGGCAAGATAAGCCGCATCAACCAGGGCAATGGCAACAGGGCGAAGATCCACGGCCAGGCGAACTCAAACATGCTTGCGAATCCAGGTGTCGACGGCTTGCGTCAGGCCGGCGATGGCTTTGTCATCGAGTTTGCATTCCGGTTTGTAGGCACCTTCGACCAACACCATCCAGCGTGTCAAACCGGCGGCGGGGCAGCGGTTGTCGAGAAACGCCAGCCATTTGCGGCCGTTCAGTGTGTGGCTCTGGCTGTAGGGGTAGTCATTGCGGCATAGGCGTTTAAGCAGGCCATTGAGCTGTTGCAGCCAGGCACCGGCGGGGGCGCCGTCGTAGGGTTTGGGCATCAGCGCAAGTTCGGCCAGCGCGGCGATGCGCAGCGGGTCCAGCGGTTGTTCGGCGCGGGCCAGCGGGCGGCGCGTGGGCAGAAAACGGCGCAACCACCACAGCCCCCAGCCGAGCAGCGGAATCACCAGCAGCAACAGCCACCACCCCGGCGCAGGCGGCCAGAAACCGATCGCCGGTGGGGCGATCAGCGGTTGCAGTTGCTCAAGGCCGCTCATTGTTTTTTAACCGGGCGTTGCGGGTTGAGGTAGTGGCGCAGTTGCTCGACCATTTCGCTCTGGGTGCTCAAGGGCATCAGCAGTATGCGCAGTTTTTGTGCCAGCAGTTCCCAGCGGGCGATGCGCGCCTCGGCCTGTGCTTTGTAGGCTTGGCGCAAATCGAAGTTCAGCGTATCCAGCTCGATCTGTGCGCCGCGTTCGGCAAACCGCAGCAACCCGGCGGCGGGCAGGGCATGGTCCAGCGGGTCAGAGATCGGCAGCAACAACAGGTCGCAATGGCGTGACAACAGGCTCAGTTGTTGCTCGGCACCTTCGGTCAGCGCGCGTTCATCACAGATCACAATCACCAGGCTGCCTGGGCGCAGCACTTCGCGGCCACGGCGCAGCGCCATGCCCAAGGCGTCGGCTTCCGGGCGGCGTTCGGTGTTCAGGCTCTGGTTGACGCGCACCAGCCGGTTAAGCAATTGCAGCAGGCTTTGCTTGCTGCGCCGAGGCTTGATTTCGTAATGCTCGCTGTCGCCAAACACCAGCCCGCCAACGCGGTCGTTATGCCCCAGCGCGGCCCAGCCGATAAGGCTGGCGGCTTGCGCCGCCAGCACCGACTTGAACATCTGGCCGGAGCCGAAAAACAGCCGGCAGCTTTGCTCAACCATGATGAAAATCGGCCGCTCGCGTTCTTCATGGAACAGCTTGGTGTGCGGCTCTTGCGTACGCGCGGTGACGCGCCAGTCGATGGTGCGCACGTCGTCGCCGGCCTGGTACACGCGCACCTGGTCGAAATCCACACCGCGCCCGCGCAGCTTGGAGTGGTGCAGGCCAATCAACGGGCTGCGCTGGCTCGGCGTCGAAAACAGCTGCACCTCGCGCACGCGGTGGCGCATCTCAATCAGTTCGCTGAGCGTGACGCGTATTCCATCGCTGACATTCATGGGGTTCAAGCGACGGCAACGACGTCGAGAATGCGCTGCACCACGCGGTCCTGGTCAATGCCGGCCGCTTCGGCTTCAAACGACAAAATGATGCGATGGCGCAGCACGTCGAACAGCACCGCCTGAATATCTTCAGGGCTCACAAAGTCACGCCCGGCAAGCCAGGCATGCGCACGCGCGCAGCGGTCGAGGGCGATGGAGCCGCGTGGGCTGGCGCCGTAGGCGATCCACTCGGCCATTTCCGGGTCGAACTTGCCGGGGGTGCGCGTGGCCATCACCAGTTGCACCAGGTATTCCTCCACCGCATCGGCCATGTACAGGCCGAGGATTTCCTTGCGCGCGGCGAAAATCGCTTGCTGGCTGACGCGGCGCTCGGGCTTGGTTTCACCGTTGAGCGCTTCGCCACGCGCCTGTTGCAGGATGCGCCGTTCGACGGCGGCGTCCGGAAAACCGATTTTGACGTGCATCAGGAAACGGTCGAGCTGCGCTTCGGGCAGCGGGTAAGTGCCTTCTTGCTCGATGGGGTTTTGCGTGGCCATTACCAAAAACAGCGGTGACAGCTCGTAGGTGCTGCGCCCCACGCTGACCTGGCGCTCGGCCATCGCCTCAAGCAACGCCGACTGCACCTTGGCCGGAGCGCGGTTGATTTCGTCCGCCAGCACCAGGTTGTGGAAGATCGGGCCTTGTTGAAACACGAAGCTGCCGGTTTCCGGGCGATAGATTTCAGTGCCGGTGATGTCGGCGGGCAACAGGTCGGGGGTGAACTGGATACGATGGAACTGCGCTTCAATGCCTTCGGCCAACTCTTTGATGGCCTTGGTCTTGGCCAGGCCCGGTGCACCTTCTACCAGCATATGGCCGTCGGCGAGCAGCGCGATCAGCAGGCGATCGATGAGTTTTTCCTGGCCGAGAATCTGCGTAGAAAGAAAAGTTCGCAGCGCGAGCAGCGCTTCACGATGTTCCATCGATGACGGTTCCTGGAGAGGTGAGCCGTGGCGTCGAACAACCGACGCCAGACCTGGGGGGCCTACTTTAATGCATCGCGGGGGGTGGCGACTAACGGCGCGGCGGGTATTTTTAGGAAAACTTGTAGGAATTTTGTGTATAGCGCACAAATCCTGTGCAAGCGTGCTGTGTTGATGCTCCAGGCCGAATGCAGTCAACTGTGGGAGCGGGCTTGCTCGCGATGGCGGTGTGTCAGTTGAAAACTACTGATCAGACACACCGCCATCGCGAGCAAGCCCGCTCCCACACAAGCCCGGCTCCCACACAAGGCGCGGCTCTTACACGGGATTTAAATTCGGATGAACGTACCGGTACCTTTAAGGATGTTCTGCAGGGTTTGCTCAACTTCAGCCAGGTCCGACGCGGCGGTGCTGTGGGTAATCGCAAGTTGGTCGTTGCCGCCCAGTGCATCAGCATCGCCCGCCGCCAACTCGATCAGCAACGTGGTGTCACTCAGCGTGACCTTCAGCCCTTCAACGGGCACCGGATCGTTGTAGTCCCAGATCAGATCCACGTCGTCTTCATCAGGGTAACGCGACAGCATGAACATCTCGTCGTTGTTGCCGTGGCAGCAGAGCATGGCCATGTTGTCTTCTTCGTCATCGCAAGGGTTGACGATCAAGTGCGCGGTGGTCAATTTCATAAGGGAGCCTATGTAAAAAGGGCGGATCGGGCCTGGCGTTGGCTATTATGGCTTTTTACTGCGTGAAGCAGAACACCCCGTAGAAAAGTGCACGGTTTTATAGATCGAACAGCGCCAGGCTTAAAGCGGCGGGTTAATTTGTGGTATGACCTTCGGTAGAATTCCGGATTCTATGGCGGGTTTCACCAAAGGGGCAATTAATCGGCCAGCGCTTTCTTTGGCAATTACGGCGATAGCATTGAAAGCCCCAAAAGTAATGCGATTTGCCGCGCCCGGTCGGCGTTTTTTAAGGTCATCAATACCCAGGCCTGTTTCTGTTGCGGCGATACCCAGATTGAGCAGTAGCATCGCGATACCCACCTCGGGCACCGCCAATCCTACAGGGGCCAATATAATTAACGATTTAGAAACGCTTTTAAGTTCTTTGAGCACCGTCTTTTTTTTGTTGTCAGCATTGCTGACATAGGTCGAGTCCGCATTTTGATAGGTATATTTTTCTACGCGCGCCTGCAGACTTTTGAAGGGGTCGCCTTCAAGGCTGTTACCGCCAAACGGCCTGTTCTCCAGCCAGTCAGTGTGTTGGCTGGAGAACAGGCCGGTTTTTTCGAGGTGAGTATCAATACCTGCTTCCCAAACATTGTCGACGCGATCATGAAGCTTGAAGTACTCGGCAAACTGCAGGCGCTTGGGCCCGTCCGACATGCTGTCAGTCAACCACTTTCGCATCATTTTAGGGCTATCGAACTCGTGGAGCGGTGAGGAATTACCCGTCATGTAAAGCAGGGTTTTTTGTGTCGTTTTATCGGTGATATAAAAAATGCCCGAAGCGACGCGCCCCTCAAAGGTCAGTTCTTTTACTTGCAGGCCAAGGTCTTGAGAAAAGGCATGTTGGAAGTCGCTTGCCGTCAACGAATCAAGGGCTATACCTGCCGGGATGTTGGCCACTTTCGTTGCCATGTCGCGGCCTTCCGGGCTGAGCGAACCCTCCGTATACTGTTTTTCTGCGGCCGTCGTAAAGGCCATCTTGGCCAGGGTGGTGTACGTATCTTTATTGGCGCTCCAGAAGCTATCCAGCCCGGCTTTATAGGCCGTGTTAAAACTCGTGTCCCACACGTATTTACGGAATGATTTAGGGTCGAGCGGTACTTGATTGGACGCGTCGTAGACTTCTTCTGCGGGGGGCTCGAAGTAAATGCCCTCGTATTGTTGGGTGTGCAGCGCAGTCGGACTGTTTTGGTACGCGTGACGGCCAGAGCTGCGTGAATACCCGATGGTCATGCTTTCCACCAGTTCAATTGGCGGTGGTGTCGCCTCATATTTATTGAACGAGTGAATCGGCAAGGCCTTGTGGCCCGGAGTATCCTGCATGTTTTTAATGGCGGCATCCGTCAAGGATATTTTACTGACCACCGTTCCAGGATAAGGCGGTGTGTGGCCCCGCTCGTTGTAGGCGAATGTCATGAGATAGGTTTTATCGGGGTCTATATCCAGCCCCTTGTTTTCTTTGTAATAGGTTTTTATCTGCTGGCGCGTGCTCTCTCTCGTTTGCGGCATGGAAACAAAATTCATGCTTGAGTAGGCTTTTATTCCGGCGTCGGACTGAACTGTTTTGTCATGCTCGCGAAAGACTTTGAGGTGCGCCGGAATATGCGCGTCTTTCCACGTCGCGGGTTTCCCGAAACTGCGTTTTTTCCACGTCTCGTATTGTGCCGCCCACCTTGGATTGTCGCGCCCGTTACTTTTCTGAGGGGGTGGCGACGAAACGGCGAGGGCAGGCGCATCGTAAGTTGCCCCGGAGGCCCCAAGGGTTGAGTCTGCGGGCGACGTTGGAATGAAGCTGGGCGTGGTGTATGCAGCAGAGATGCTCATGTTTAGGGCTCACTTGACTAAAGGTGTGCCGTCCCTGGGAAAAGTCTCAGCATCAAAGCTCGCGGCCGAGCCAGGGGCTCAGGCTGCTTGTTCGATGTACTCTTGATTGGTGAGCGCGGTCGAGTGCACTCCATCAAAAAAAACTATCGTGTTGATGGCGTAGAACTATCACGCTTCATTGCATGGCGTCGGGCCAAGACGCGCGCTCTGCGTACTGCCTGCCCTTGACCGAATATGTCGCCGTGCGGAAAGCAGCCGTCTTCCCAAAATCGTTAAGCTGGTCGATGGGTGCACTCTCGCAGGACTCTGACCTGCCCGTCGTTTCGTCGCCTGGCGAGCGGCGCATCCGATGTGACCTGATTGTCTTGTCCAGCTTCACCCACCTGTCACCCTGATTCGTTTATGGTTAGCCCTATCGCTACGACGAACAGCGCTGACGGTCTTCCCCGCGAGGGGATAACGCGCGACGCTTCCATCAATAACAAGCCCAAGCGGAGTACCACAGATGGCGTTCTTCACCGCAGCCAGCAAGGCCGACTTTCAGCACCAACTGCAAGCGGCACTGGCGCAGCACATCAGTGAACAGGCACTGCCACAAGTGGCGCTGTTCGCTGAACAATTTTTCGGCATCATTTCCCTGGACGAACTGACCCAGCGTCGCCTTTCCGACCTGGCCGGTTGCACGTTGTCTGCCTGGCGCCTGCTTGAGCGCTTTGATCACACCCAACCGCAAGTGCGCGTCTACAACCCCGATTACGAACGTCATGGCTGGCAGTCGACCCACACCGCGGTCGAAGTGCTGCACCATGACCTGCCATTTCTGGTGGACTCGGTACGTACCGAGCTGAACCGTCGTGGCTACAGCATCCATACCCTGCAAACCACCGTGCTCAGCGTGCGCCGTGGCAGCAAGGGCGAGCTGCTGGAAATCCTCGCCAAAGGCACTCAGGGCGAAGGCATCCAGCAAGAATCGCTGATGTACCTGGAAATCGACCGCTGCGCGAATGCCGCCGAACTGCACGTGCTGAGCAAAGAGCTTGAGCAGGTGCTTGGCGAAGTGCGTGTGGCCGTGGCCGATTTCGAACCGATGAAAGCCAAGGTCCAGGAGCTGCTGGCCGGTGTCGACGCCAGCCAGTTCGTGATCGACGGTGAAGAAAAAGCCGAGATCAAAAACTTCCTGGAATGGCTGGTGGGCAACCACTTCACCTTCCTCGGTTATGAAGAATTTGTGGTACGTGACGAGGCGGATGGCGGTCATATCGAATATGACGCCGATTCGTTCCTCGGCCTGACCAAGCTGCTGCGCGCCGGCCTCACCGCTGAAGACCTGCGCATCGAAGACTACGCGGTGGCCTACCTGAACGAGCCGGTTGTGCTGTCGTTCGCCAAGGCTGCGCACCCAAGCCGCGTGCATCGCCCGGCTTACCCGGACTACGTTTCGATCCGCCAGATTGACGCCGACGGCAAAGTCATCAAGGAATGCCGTTTCATGGGCCTCTACACCTCCTCGGTGTACGGCGAAAGCGTGCGCGTGATCCCTTACATCCGCCGTAAAGTGGCCGAAATTGAACGCCGGTCGGGCTTTCAGTCCAAGGCTCACCTGGGTAAGGAGCTTGCTCAAGTCGTTGAAGTGCTGCCGCGCGATGACCTGTTCCAGACCCCGGTTGACGAGCTGTTCAGCACGGTGATGTCGATCGTGCAGATCCAGGAGCGCAACAAGATCCGCGTGTTCCTGCGCAAAGACCCGTACGGTCGTTTCTGCTACTGCCTGGCCTACGTGCCGCGCGACATCTACTCCACCGAAGTACGCCAGAAAATCCAGCAAGTGCTGATGGATCGCCTGAAAGCCTCGGACTGCGAATTCTGGACGTTCTTCTCGGAATCGGTGCTGGCCCGTGTGCAGCTGATTCTGCGGGTGGACCCGAAGAACCGCCTGGACATCGACACGCTGCAACTGGAAAAAGAAGTGATACAGGCTTGCCGCAGCTGGCAGGACGACTATTCCAGCCTGGTCATCGAAAGCTTTGGCGAAGCGCATGGCACCAACGTGCTGGCCGACTTCCCGAAAGGCTTCCCGGCCGGTTACCGCGAGCGTTTCGCGGCGCATTCGGCCGTGGTCGACATGCAGCACCTCAATAGCCTCACCGAAGCCAACCCGCTGGTGATGAGCTTCTATCAGCCGTTGGGCCAGGTCTCGGGCCAGCGCGAGCTGCATTGCAAGCTTTACCACGCCGATACGCCGCTGGCGCTGTCCGACGTGCTGCCGATCCTGGAAAACCTCGGCCTGCGCGTGCTGGGTGAGTTCCCGTACCGCCTGCGCCACGCGAATGGCCGTGAGTTCTGGATTCATGATTTTGCGTTCATCGCCGCCGAAGGCGTGAACCTGGACATCCAACAGCTCAACGACACGCTGCAAGACGCGTTTGTGCACATTGTTCACGGCGACGCCGAAAACGATGCGTTCAACCGCTTGGTGCTGACCGCCGGGCTGCCATGGCGCGACGTTGCGCTGCTGCGTGCGTATGCGCGTTACTTGAAGCAGATTCGCCTGGGCTTCGACTTGGGTTACATCGCCAGCACCTTGAACAACCACACCGACATCGCCCGCGAGTTGACCCGGTTGTTCAAAACCCGCTTCTACCTTGCGCGCAAGCTCAGCGCCGATGACCTGGAAGACAAGCAGCAACGCCTGGAACAAGCCATCGTTACGGCCCTGGACGATGTTCAGGTGCTTAACGAAGACCGTATCCTGCGTCGTTACCTGGACCTGATCAAAGCGACCTTGCGCACCAACTTCTACCAGGCGGATGCCAACGGCCAGAACAAGTCGTACTTCAGTTTCAAATTTAACCCGCACGCGATTCCTGAATTGCCGAAGCCGGTGCCAAAATTTGAAATCTTCGTTTACTCGCCGCGTGTCGAAGGCGTGCACCTGCGCTTTGGCAACGTGGCGCGTGGTGGCCTGCGTTGGTCCGACCGTGAAGAAGACTTCCGCACCGAAGTGCTCGGCCTGGTAAAAGCCCAGCAAGTGAAGAACTCGGTGATCGTGCCGGTGGGCGCCAAGGGCGGCTTCCTGCCGCGTCGCCTGCCGTTGGGCGGCACCCGGGACGAGATCGCGGCCGAGGGCATCGCCTGCTACCGCATCTTCATTTCCGGCCTGTTGGACATCACCGACAACCTCAAGGACGGCGCGCTGGTGCCACCGGCCAACGTCGTGCGCCATGACGACGATGACCCGTACCTGGTGGTGGCTGCGGACAAAGGCACTGCGACCTTCTCCGACATCGCCAACGGCATCGCCATCGACTACGGCTTCTGGCTGGGCGATGCGTTTGCCTCCGGTGGTTCCGCCGGTTACGACCACAAGAAAATGGGCATCACCGCCAAGGGCGCGTGGGTCGGTGTGCAGCGTCACTTCCGTGAGCGCGGCATCAACGTGCAGGAAGACAACATTACCGTGGTCGGCGTGGGTGATATGGCCGGTGACGTGTTCGGTAACGGCCTGTTGATGTCCGACAAGCTGCAACTGGTCGCGGCCTTCAACCACCTGCATATCTTTATCGACCCAAACCCCAACCCGGCGACCAGCTTCGTCGAGCGCCAGCGCATGTTCGAGTTGCCGCGTTCGGCGTGGACCGACTACGACGCCAGCATCATGTCTGAAGGCGGCGGTATCTTCTCGCGCAGCGCGAAAAGCATCGCCATTTCGCCACAGATGAAAGAGCGCTTCGACATCAAGGCCGACAAGCTGACCCCGACCGAACTGCTGAACGCCTTGCTCAAGGCGCCGGTAGACCTGTTGTGGAACGGCGGTATCGGTACGTACGTCAAGGCCAGCACTGAAAGCCACGCCGACGTGGGCGACAAGGCCAACGACGCGTTGCGCGTGAATGGCAACGAGCTGCGCTGCAAGGTAGTGGGCGAGGGCGGTAACCTCGGCATGACCCAGTTGGGGCGTGTGGAATTCGGCCTGAATGGCGGCGGTTCCAACACTGACTTCATCGACAACGCCGGTGGCGTGGATTGCTCCGACCACGAAGTGAACATCAAGATCCTGCTCAACGAAGTGGTGCAGGCCGGTGACATGACCGACAAGCAACGCAACCAGTTGCTGGCGAGCATGACCGACGAAGTCGGTCACTTGGTGTTGGGCAACAACTACAAGCAAACCCAGGCCCTGTCCCTGGCCGCGCGCCGTGCCTACGAGCGTGCTGCCGAGTACAAACGCCTGATGAGCGACCTGGAAGGCCGCGGCAAGCTGGACCGCGCCATCGAGTACCTGCCGACCGAGGAGCAGCTCAGCGAGCGCGCTGGCTTGGGCAAGGGCCTGACGCGTCCAGAGCTGTCGGTGTTGATCTCCTACAGCAAAATTGACCTCAAGGAAGCCTTGCTCAAGTCGCAGGTGCCGGATGACGAGTACCTGACCCGTGACATGGAGACCGCGTTCCCACCGAGCCTGGTGGCCAAGTTCGGCGAGGCGATGCGTCGCCACCGTCTGAAGCGTGAGATCGTCAGCACCCAGATCGCCAACGACCTGGTCAACCACATGGGCATCACCTTCGTGCAGCGACTCAAAGAGTCGACCGGCATGAGCCCGGCGAACGTGGCGGGCGCTTATGTGATCGTGCGTGACATTTTCCATCTCCCGCATTGGTTCCGTCAGATCGAAGCCCTGGACCACCAGGTGTCGGCCGACGTGCAACTGGAACTGATGGACGAGCTGATGCGCCTCGGCCGTCGCGCTACGCGCTGGTTCTTGCGCAGCCGTCGCAACGAGCAAGATGCTGGCCGTGACACCGCGCACTTCGGTCCGCACCTGGCCGCGTTGGGCCTCAAGCTCGACGAACTGCTCGAAGGTCCGACCCGCGAAGGCTGGCAGACCCGTTACCAGGCTTACACCGAAGCGGGTGTACCGGAGTTGTTGGCACGCATGGTTGCAGGGACGAATCACCTGTACACCTTGTTGCCGATCATCGAGGCCGCCGACGTGACCGGGCATGACGCCGCCGAAGTGGCCAAGGCCTACTTCGCCGTCGGCAGCGCCCTGGACCTGCCGTGGTACCTGCAGCAGATCAGCGATTTGCCGGTGGCCAACAACTGGCAGGCCCAAGCCCGCGAGGCCTTCCGCGACGACGTGGACTGGCAGCAACGTGCGATCACCATCTCTGTGCTGCAAATGGCCGACGCGCCACACGACATGGAAGCCCGCGTTGCCCTGTGGCTTGAACAGCACCAGGACATGGCTGATCGCTGGCGCGCGATGATGGTAGAAATCCGCGCCGCCGTCGGCACGGACTACGCCATGTACGCGGTTGCCAACCGCGAGTTGCTGGACCTGGCGTTGAGTGGTCAGTCGGTACTGCTGCAACCGGCTTGATCCCTCGGTAAAACGAAAGCCCCCGTATCGTGAGATGCGGGGGCTTTTTGTTGGGGCGCTGTTTATTACCTGCCACCACGCCTGCAATGAGGGCGTGGTGAAGGCCACATTATTCGGCGGTACCTGCCTGGCGCGCCTTGTTCTGCTCGGCTTGTGCTATGGCCATGAAATCGTAGGTTGGAAAGAATTCCGTTTGGTAAACGCCCCAGGCGGTGTTTTCTATCGCAAGATTTACTTCTGCCAGGCGCGATGCAGGCAGCCGCAACACCACGACCTGCCCGATGCCCATGGTGATGTTCCAACTCACCACTTCAACCCCTGCAGGCGGGAATACTTTGTGAAACGCTTGCTGGGCAAGCTGGGTTTTCAGCGCGCCCAGTGGCCGCGATTGATCGTGTTTAAGAAAGACCGTCAACATGACGGCGTTATCAGCGGTGGCGGCGACATTTTTTGCTGGGGCGGCGGCGGTCTGTGCGCTGACGGTGGCGGGCAGCAGAAGGCTCAGCACGAGCGGTATTAAAAGTGACTTGGCGCAGGCGTAAATATTCATCTTCATGTACCTTAGTCGTTATTGTTTTTTAATCGGCGGTTTGGGCGTTTTTAATCAGTTTGAAAGGGTGGTTTTTATCGGGCCGTCATAAGGCGCGTGCACGACATAAATGCGCACGAGTGGTTGGTTGGCTACCATGTCGCGAGGTACTTCGCGAGAGTAGGTGAATTCGCTGTTATCAAGTTTTTCGAGCCTTCTGACAATGGTTCTGTTCGGCCCTATGTCGGGGACCAGTATGTGCATTTTCTTGTCGCCGGTGACCAGAAAGTAGCCGCCGCCGCCATTCGCGTGTTTCGAAAGCCCGGTATCGGTGTAGAAAAATTCATAGCGGTTGCGCTGTGGGTCCCACATCGATATGCCTACCACGCCGGGGTAATTCGCCTTGACGTCCGTCTCGGGCGCCCCTTCGACATACACCTTGGTGGTCAGCCATTGCTGGGAAGAGGCCAGCGCATAAATGTCCGGTTCCGGCGCAACGGGCGTCGCGTAACTGTTGGGCAGGCTGAATACTCCCGATATCAAGAGCCCGGCAACCATAATAGTGAGTCTTCGCATTTCCAACTCCTGGCGTTGTTATTTTTTATAAGTGCGTAAAGATATTAGTTGGGATAGTTTCAATTTCTCAATGGCTACGTATCTTTCTGAAACAGTTACGCGAATGTCAGGCTGAATATAGAACTTGGATGAAAGTAAGTTCTGATACTCATGTAGGCTTCTTCTTGAATATTTTGATTTCCAATGGCGGGTTGGAATTTTAATCGCTTATCATCCGTCGCCTGACACGCGAGGTGATGCATGGATCAGCCAGGATTGACCACCGACCCAACAGGGCTGACGTACTGCGCTTGGCGTACGGCTGCGCCTGAGTACCTGCGCTACCACGACCACGAATGGGGCGTGCCGGTGGCGGATGATATTCGGTTGTACGAAAAGATTTGCCTGGAAGGGTTTCAGGCGGGCATGGCGTGGATCACCATTCTGCGCAAGCGCGAGCAGTTTCGGGTGGCCTTTGCGGGCTTTGATTTTCGCAAGGTCGCACAATTTGGCGAGGCCGATATTGAACGGTTGATGCAAGACCCGGGCATCGTGCGCAACCGCGCGAAAATCGTCTCTACGATCAATAACGCACGCAGGGCGTGTGAGCTGGTGGATGAAACCGGCTCACTGGCGCGCTGGCTTTGGGCGTTTGAGCCCGCTGAGGACGAGCGCCCAGCCTTGGTGGATATGGCCTATTGGACCGGCAACCCGACGTCACCGGCCTCTGTGCGATTGTCCAAAGCCTTGAAGAAGCGCGGCTGGAGCTACGTCGGCCCGACCACCATGTACGCGCTGATGCAGGCGACGGGTATGGTCAACGACCATCTTGAAGGCTGCTGTTGTCGCCTGCGAATCGACAGGCTCCGCCAGCAATTTTCTCGCCCATGACGCTCAGCCAAACCAGCGCTGGGCCAGCCAGTGGATCAGCCGACCGGGCTAGCGCTATCGGGAGCAAGCCCCCTCCCACATTTTGATCTTTATTGGCTGCGGTATTTGCGTTTGCCTGTCGCAACAACATTTGGATGAACGCTGCCTCGGTAGGAGCAAGCCCCTTCCCTCATTTTGATCTGTATTGGCTGTGGTATTTGCGTTTGCCTGTCGCAACAACATCTGGATGAACGCTGCCTCAGTGGGAGGGGGCTTGCTCCCGATAGCGGTGTGTCAGTCAATGCAAAAGCCGACCGGGCTAGCGCTATCGGGAGCAAGCCCCCTCCCACATTTTGATCTGTATTGGCTGCGGTATTTGCGTTTGCCCGTCGCAACAACATCTGGATGAACGCTGCCTCTGTGGGAGGGGGCTTGCTCCCGATAGCGGTGTGTCAGTC
>NZ_LKBR01000041.1:0-19539 GCF_002723595.1 Pseudomonas sp. ICMP 460 | reverse complement strand
CGCCCCCGCTCCCACAACAGCGCTGTTGAGCTGGCCGTTTACAGCAGGCTGATGGGGTAGCTGACGATCAAGCGGTTTTCATCGAACTCGTTGTTGCTGTAGTCACGGCGCATGCTCGAATTGCGCAAGCGCACTGTCAGATTTCTCAGGGCGCCGCTCTGCACCGTGTAGCCCAATTCACTCTCGCGGCCCCATTCCTTGCCGTCGGTGACGGTGCCCGTGTGCACGTTGCTGCCGCTGATATAGCGGTTCATCAGCGTCAGGCCGGGCACGCCCAAGGCGGCGAAGTTGTAGTCGTGGCGCACTTGCCAGGATTTTTCCTCGGCGTTGTCGTAGCTGGAATTGTAACTGTCGTTGGCCAAGGTGCCGCCGCTGGTGCCGTTAACGCGCATCCACGCGCTGCTGCCGGTGAGTTTTTGCAGGCCGACGTAGAAGGTGTTGCCGCCGTACTTGGCCGAGAACAGGCCGGACCAGGTCTTGTTGTCCAGGCTGCCGGCGCGGGCGCTGCCGTCGTCCTTGCCGTAGAAGAACCCGAGGTTGGCGCCCACGGTCCAGTCGCCCACGGGCTGGCTGTGGATCAGGTTGACGAACTGCTGGCGGTAGATGTCCTTGAGCTGGGCATTCCACAGGCCGATTTGGGTGCGCTTGTCGTTGAACGCGTATTCGCCACCCTGGAAGTTAAAGCGGTCGGAGGTAAACGCGGGTTTACCGAACATCGACAGCTCGTTCATGCTGCTGTCGTCGCGCGGGCTGTTGGCGCGGAACTGGCCGCCGTAAAGCGTCAGGCCGGCGATTTCCCGGGAGGTGATCTGCCCGCCGCGCAGGGTTTGCGGCAAGGAGCGGCCATCGTCCGAACGCAGAATCGGCAGTACCGGCATCCATTCGCCGACCTTGACGTCGGTCTTGGAAATACGCGCCTTGAACGCCACGCCCAAACGGCCGAATTCATCGGCAGGGCGGCCGTCGTGGCCCAGCGGCAATAACTGTGTACCGCCCGTGCCGCGCCCGCCATCAAGCTTCAACGAATACAGCCCCAGCACATCCACACCGAAGCCTAGCGTGCCCTGAGTAAAACCGGACTTGGCATCCAGGATGAAACTTTGCGTCCACTCCTGCGCGCCGCCCTGGGCCCTGGTCGGGTTGGTGTAATTGCGGTTGAAGAAGAAATTGCGCAGGTTGAGGTTGGCGCTGGCGTCTTCGAGAAAGCCGTGTTCTTCGGCAATGACGGGCAAGGCAAAACTGGCGACGGCGGTGGCCAGCAATAGTTGGCGCGGGTGCAAGGTGTTCATGGCGTTGAACCTGTTGTTATTGGGGTTATGCAGGTGCGGGCCATGGTGCGCGGCGCTGCAGGCGCGATGAAAGTGGGGCAGGGCGGGTTGTGGGCGATGATCGAACGAATTTGTGCTGCGCTCGGCCCAACAGCTTCAGGTGTTCCGGTAATCAGCGCGCATAAAAAAAACCGCTTCCGGTGAGGGAAGCGGTTTGTTTTACAGCGCTACGATCAGAACAACTTCAGCGGCGGAGCCTGTTCTTTCAACGGCTCGTGCTGGGTGGTCTGCTCGTTCCAGCCACCGCCGAGGGCCTTGTACAGGTTGACCTCGCTGGTCAGCTGCGCCAGGCGGTCGGTGATCAGCGATTGCTGGGCACTGAACAGTTGGCGCTGGGCGTCGAGGAACGTCAGGTTGCTGTCGACACCAATGCGGTAGCGACGCTCGGCCAGGCGGTAGTAATCCTGGTTGGCTGCGACGAAGCCGCGCTGGGCATCCAGCTGTTGCTTGTAGGTTTCACGCGCGGCGAGGCCGTCGGAAACTTCCTGGAAGCCGGTCTGAATCGCCTTCTCGTAGTTCGCCACGTTGATCTCTTTCTGGATCTTCGAGTAGTCCAGGCTTGCGCGCAGGCTACCGGCATTGAAGATCGGGATGTTGATCTGCGGAGCAAACGACCAGGTACCCGAGCCGCCTTTGAACAGGCCGCCCAGGTTTGGGCTGGCAGTGCCGGCGCTGGCAGTCAGGCTGATGCTCGGGAAGAACGCTGCACGCGCTGCGCCGATATTGGCGTTGGCGGCTTTGAGGTTGTACTCGGCCTGCACAATGTCGGGACGACGTTGCAGCAGGTCCGAAGGCAACCCGGCAGGGACTTCGCTGAGCAGGTCATCCGCCAGCGGCTTGCTGGCGATATTCGCTGGCAGGCCAGTGCCCAGCAGCAGCGTCAGGCTGTTTTCGTCCTGCGCCACCTGACGCGTATAACGCGCCAGTGCCACGCGGGCGTTTTCTACCGAGGTACGCGCCTGGCTAAGGTCGAGGGCCGAGGCCACGCCGACTTCGTTGCTGCGCGAGGTCAGTTTGAAGCTCTGCTCGTAGGCGCCCAAGGTGTCCTGGGTCAGCTTGAGCAGTTCCTTGTCGGCCTGCCAGGTCAGGTAGGCGTTAGCCACGCTGGCCACCAGGCTGATCTGGGTGCTGCGACGCGCTTCTTCAGTGGCGAAGTACTTTTGCAGCGCTTCTTCGCTCAGGCTGCGTACGCGGCCGAACAGGTCCAGCTCATACGAGCTGATCCCCAAACCGGCCGAATATTGGCTACCGATAGTTGCTTCGCCGGTCTGCGACAGCCTGGCCGGGGTGCGCGAACGGGTGCCGCTGCCGGTGGCCGAGACCGCCGGGAACAGGTCGGCGCGCTGTATCTGGTACTGCGCCGCGTAAGCGTCGATGTTCAAGGCCGCAACCCGCAGGTCACGGTTGTTCACCAGTGCGGTCTGGATCAGCTGTTGCAGGGCAGGGTCATGGAAAAACTGCTTCCAGCCCTGTTCGGCAGCGGCCTGGCCCGGCGCCTGGGCCGACGAATACGCCGGCCCCTGCGGGAACTGGGCAGCCACCGGCGCCTCGGGGCGCTGATAGTCAGGTATCAGCGAGCAGCCACTGAGCACGAAGGCGGTGACGGCTAGGGAAAGTAGCGACTTGCTCATTGGCCAGCCTCTTTAGGAGTTTCAGTAGTCACCGTCTTTTTACGCGCGCCAATCGACGACACAGTTGCGAAGAACAGTGGCACCCAGAAGATTGCCAGGACGGTGGCGGTGATCATACCGCCAATCACGCCAGTACCGATTGCGTGTTGGCTGCCTGAGCCGGCACCCGACGAGATCGCCAGTGGCAATACGCCGAGGATGAACGCCATGGAGGTCATGATAATCGGCCGCAAACGCATGCGGGACGCCTCAATGGCCGCCTCGACGACGCCTTTGCCTTGCTCATGCAGCTCCTTGGCGAACTCGACGATCAGAATGGCGTTTTTCGCCGCCAGGCCCACCGTCACCAACAAGCCCACCTGGAAGAACACGTCGTTGGACAGGCCACGCATGCTGGTAGCGATCAACGCACCGACAACCCCGAGTGGCACCACCAACACGACAGCGATCGGGATCGACCAGCTTTCGTACAGTGCTGCCAGGCAGAGGAACACCACCAACAGCGACAAGGCGTACAGCGCAGGTGCCTGAGAACCGGACAAACGTTCTTCGTACGACAGGCCCGTCCAGGCGTAGCCGACACCCGCCGGCAATTGCTTGGCGAGACGTTCGACTTCGGCCATGGCGTCACCGGTACTGTAGCCCGGCGCCGGCGTACCGAGGATTTCCATCGCCGCTACACCGTTATACCGCGAGAGCTTGGGCGAGCCGAAGATCCACTTGCCGGAGGCGATGGCCGACAGCGGCACCATCTTCCCGGAGTCGCTGCGCACGTACCATTTGTTCAGGTCTTCGGGCGACATGCGGCTGGCGGCTTCGCCCTGCACGTAAACCTTCTTCACCCGACCACGGTCGATGAAGTCGTTGACGTAGCTGCCACCCAGGGCAATCGCCAGGGTCTGGTTGATGTTCGACAGCGTAATGCCTTGCGCACTGGCCTTTTCGTCATCGACGGTGAGCTCGTACTGCGGCTCATCGTTCACCCCGTTAGGGCGCACGCCGGCGAGGATTTTGCTCTGCGACGCCATGCCGAGGAACTGGTTACGCGCCTCCATCAGCTTGTCATGGCCGACACCGCCCTGGTCTTGCAGGAACACGTCGAAACCGGTGGCGTTACCCAACTCCAGTACCGACGGCGGCACGATGGCAAACACCATGGCGTCCTTGAACGTCTGCATGAAGTAGCCTTGCGCACGCTTGGCAATTTCAAATACCGACGTCGACGCGTCACGTTCATCCCACGACTTGAGCATCACGAATGCCAGGCCGGAACTCTGGCCACGGCCGGCGAAGTTAAAGCCGTTCACGGTAAACACCGATTTCACGCCCTTGCCTTCACCCGGCTCGCCTTCCTTGTCATTGAGCAGGTAGATACGCATGTCGTCGATGACTTTTTGCGTACGCTCAGCTGTCGAACCCACCGGCGTCTGCACCTGGGCAAAAATCACGCCCTGGTCTTCATCGGGCAGGAACGCCGCCGGGATCCGCATGAACAGCCAGATCATGCCGGCGAAGATCAGCAGGTACACCAAAAACGCCGGTATCTTGTGCTTGATCATGTTACCCACGCCGCGCTCGTAGCTGAGTACGCCACGGTCGAAGGTGCGGTTGAACCAGCCGAAGAAACCACGCTTGGGTTGGCCGTGTTTTTCAGGGTCGATCGGCTTGAGCATGGTGGCGCACAAGGCCGGGGTGAAAATCAGCGCAACCAGTACCGACAACGCCATGGCCGAAACGATGGTGATGGAGAACTGTTTGTAGATCACACCGGTGGAACCACCGAAGAACGCCATCGGCAGCAGTACCGCCGACAGTACCAGGGCAATACCCACCAGAGCGCCCTGAATCTGGCCCATGGATTTGACCGTCGCCTCTTTCGGCGACAGGTGTTCCTCAGCCATTACCCGTTCGACGTTTTCCACTACCACGATGGCATCGTCCACCAGCAAGCCGATGGCCAGGATCATGCCGAACATGGTCAGGGTGTTAATGGTGAAACCGAACGCGGCCAGAATCCCGAATGTACCCAGCAATACCACCGGAACGGTCATGGTGGTGATGATGGTGGCACGGAAGTTCTGCAGGAACAGGAACATCACCAGGAACACCAGCACGATCGCTTCGATCAGGGTGTGCACCACACCAGAGATCGATTCGGTGACCACCGGCGTGGTGTCATACGGCACTACCGCCTTCATGCCTGGCGGAAAGAACGGTTCCAGCGATTTCACGGTTTCGCGAATGGCTTTGGCGGTGTCCAGGGCGTTGGCACCGGAGGCCAGTTTGATCGCCATACCGGAAGCCGGGTTGCCGTTGAACTGCGCGCTGATGCTGTAGGTCTGGCCACCCAGCTCAATACGCGCGACGTCTTTGAGGCGAACCTGCGAGCCGTCGGTATTGACCTTCATCAGGATGTTGCCGAACTGTTCGGCTGTTTGCAGGCGGGTCTTGCCGATGATGGTGGCGTTCAGCTGCGTGCCGGGCAGGGCAGGCAAACCACCCAATTGGCCAGTCGCTACCTGCACGTTCTGTGCAGAGATCGCCGAGCTCACATCAACGGGCGTCAGCTGGTAATTGTTCAGCTTGGCCGGGTCGAGCCAGATACGCATGGCGTACTGCGAACCGAAGACCTGGAAGTCACCTACACCCGCTGTCCGCGAGATCGGGTCCTGAATGTTCGACACGATGTAGTTGGACAGGTCGTCCTTGGTCATGCTGCCGTCTTCCGACACCAGACCAATCACCATCAGGAAGTTCTTTACCGACTTGGTCACGCGGATACCCTGCTGCTGCACTTCTTGCGGCAGCAGCGGGGTCGCCAGGTTCAGCTTGTTCTGCACCTGAACCTGGGCGATGTCCGGGTTGGTACCCTGGTTGAACGTCACGGTGATGGTCATGCTGCCGTCGGAGTTACTGTCCGAGGAAACATAACGCAGGTTATCGATACCGTTGAGCTGTTGCTCGATCACCTGCACCACGGTGTCCTGCACGGTTTGTGCAGACGCGCCTGGGTAGGTCACCTGGATGTCGATGGCGGTTGGCGCAATGGCCGGGTATTGGTTGATCGGCAACTTCAGGATCGAGAGTGCCCCGACCAGCATGATCACCAGGGCAATTACCCAGGCGAAAATGGGACGGTCGATAAAAAATTTCGACATGGGTTACTCCCCTTTGCCAGGAGCGGCAGCGGCAGCAGGAGCAGCGGTATCGGCAGGCTTGGCGTTGTCAGCATCCTTGACCGTGACCTGGGCGCCAGGCTTGACGTACTGCAAGCCTTCGGTGATCACACGGTCACCGGCGTTCAAGCCTTTTTCCACCAGCCAGTAGGCGCCGTAAGTACGGTTGGCCACCAGTTCACGCTGTTCTACCTTGTTGTCGGCGTTGACGATCAGCGCCGTGGGTGTGCCCTTGAGGTCGCGGGTCACGCCTTGTTGCGGCGCCAGGATCGCCTTGCTGTTCACACCGGCTTGCAACTGGGCGTGCACGAACATGCCCGGCAGCAGGGTGTGGTCAGGGTTGGGGAACACGGCGCGCAGGGTCACGGAGCCAGTGGTCTGGTCGACCGACACTTCAGAGAACTCCAGCTTGCCGTCCTGGCCGTAGTCCGTGCCGTCTTCCAGGGTCAGTTTGACCTTGGCTGCGTTGGTGCCGGCTTTCTCCAGTTGGCCGCTTGCGAGGTCACGGCGCAGTTTGAGCATTTCAGCCGAGGACTGCGTGACGTCGACGTAGATCGGGTCGAGTTGCTGGATAACGGCCATGGAGTCGGTTTGGCCATTGCTGACCAGCGCGCCTTCGGTAACCGAGGAACGGCCAATACGCCCGGAAATCGGCGCGTACACCTTGGTGTAACGCACGTTGATTTGAGCGGTTTGAACGTTGGCTTCGGCGGTCATGCGGTTGGCCACGGCAGTGTCGTATTCCTGACGGCTCACGGCTTGCTCATCGACCAACTGCTTGTAGCGGTCGGTAATCGACTTGGTCTGGGTCAGCGTCGCTTGTGAGCTTTTCAGGTTCGCCTCATACACCGACGGGTCGATCTGATAAAGCTGCTGGCCTTCCTTCACATCGGCGCCTTCTTTGAACAGGCGCTTGAGAATGATGCCGTTGACCTGCGGCCGGACTTCCGCAATGCGGTAGGCGGTGGTGCGCCCCGGCAGTTCGGAGGTCAGGGTAAAGGCTTGCGGTTGAATGGTGACCACGCCGACCTGAGGGGTTTGGGCGGGCGGAGCCGCTTCTTCCTTTTTACATCCGCTGAGCAGTGATGCCAGGGCGACGGCAGTGACCAGAGCGGTAACAGCTGGCTTAAGTTGCATGAAGATCCTCGGGTCAGGCGCGCAGAGTGCGCACAAGAAGTGTGGAAGGGTAAAAAACAAGCCGTGAGTGGATAAGTAGCTTGCTACGCAATATACTTACGTTCATGGTTGTTTGTAAACTCTTGACAGGCTTTGCGCAATGTAGACAAAGCAATGCCCAAAGCCTCGATTTTAGTAAGTTCGGCGCCCATGACGGTGTCGTCCCACAATTATTCAGATGATGGTCCAGCACCATCCACAGTGTCCTGATTGAGGTTTTACTGCCATGGTTCGTCGTACCAAAGAGGAAGCTCAGGAAACGCGCAGCCAGATTCTCGACGCCGCCGAGCAGGCCTTTTATGACCGCGGGGTCGCGCGGACCACGCTGGCGGACATCGCCGCGTTGGCCGGTGTGACGCGCGGCGCTATTTATTGGCATTTCAGCAATAAGTCCGATTTGTTGCAGGCACTGCTCGACACGCTGCACGAACCCCTGGATGAATTGGCCCGGGCGAGTGAAAGCGAGGATGAAGTCGACCCGCTTGGCTGCATGCGTAAGCTGCTGATTCATTTGTTCCATCAGGTTGCTCTGGACCCGAAAACCCGGCGCATCAACGAGATTTTGTTTCATAAGTGCGAGTTCACCGATGAAATGTGTGACATGCGTCGCCAGCGCCAAACTCACAGCCTGGAATGCAACCTCCGTATCGGTCTGACATTGCGTAACGCGGTCCATCGCGGGCAACTTCCAGAAAATCTCGACACAGCCCGTGCTGCGGTGTGCATGCACGCCTATATAAACGGGCTGATTGGCCAATGGCTGCTGGTACCCGAGAGTTTTCAACTGCATCAGGAGGCTGAACGCTGGGTGGACGCAGGGCTGGATATGCTGCGCCTGAGCCCTGGGCTGCGCAATTGAGACAAAATGTGTAATTGCGTCTATTTGTGTCAGCAGTAAAGACTAGACACAGTTGATGTTCCGTTCACCTGATGGATGGGGTGACTTTATACGGGCTGGCGGGCGGTTGATAGGTAGTCGCCTAAGTATTTTGTAGCCGTTTTGTTGCAAGGGTGTGAAGGAATGTTACGCGGGGGCGTGTAGATCGAAAATAATGACGGAGACGAACCGCCGGGTGTGCGCTGTGTGGGAAGCCTCCCAACTGAAAGTAGGCCAGGTCTGGTTGCCGTCTATCTTCGTTGAGGTGAGCAGTTTAATGCTTCATTATCGGACCCTGCTTATTCAAAGGAAGGGATCCGACGCATGCTGGACGCAAACGCCACCCACATTGTTCTCAGCCTTGAGGGTGTTTCCGACGACCTGCAAGTCCTCGGGTTTGTAGGGCGCGAAGCCCTCAACCAGCCGTTCTGTTTCGACATCGAACTGGTCAGCTCGCGCCCCGACCTGAAACTTGAAGAACTGCTGCACACGCCCGGCCACCTGACCTTTGGCGCAACCGGGGAAGGCATCATCCACGGCCTGGTCTATCGTATCGAGCAGGGCGACTCGGGTAAAACCCTGACTCGCTACAGCATCAGCCTGGTGCCGCAACTCGCCTACTTGCAGCACAGCCAAGACCAGCGAATTTTCCAGCAACTGTCGGTGCCGAAGATCATCGCCCAAGTGTTGAAAGCGCACGGCATTTTGGCCGACGCTTACCGTTTCCAACTGGGCGCCACCTATCCGGACCGCGATTACTGCGTGCAGTACGACGAATCCGACCTGCATTTCATCCAGCGCCTGTGCGAAGAAGAAGGTATTCACTTTCATTTCCAGCACAGCGCCAGCGGCCACCAACTGGTGTTCGGTGATGACCAAACGGTGTTCCGCAAACTGGCGCCGGTGAATTACCAGCAAGACTCCGGCATGGCCGCTGAAACCCCCGTGGTCAAACGCTTCAACCTGCGCCTGGAAACCCGTACCAGCCAGGTCAGCCGCCTGGACTACAACTTTGAAAAACCGCGCCAATTGCCTAAAGGCTCGGCCCGCACCGACGCCTCGCCCGAACTTGAAGACTACGATTACCCCGGCCGTTTCACCGACGGCGCACGCGGCAAGCAGTTAGCGACGCGCGCACTGCAGCGCCATCGCAGCGACTACATCCTGGTTGAAGGCAAAGCTGATGAACCGACCTTGGTGAGTGGTCACTTCCTCAGCCTTGCTGAGCACCCGCGCACTGAATGGAACGACCTCTGGCTGCTGTTGGAGGTATTGCACGAGGGCAAACAACCACAAGTGCTGGGCGAAAACATCACCAGCGACGTCACTGATAACAAGGATGACTTTCACCAGGGTTACCGCAACAGCTTCCTCGCCACACCGTGGGACGCGCACTATCGCCCGGCGCTGGCGCATAAAAAACCGCTTGGCATGCCCAGCCAGACCGCTGTTGTCACCGGGCCAGCCGGTGAAGAAATCCACTGCGACCCCTACGGCCGCGTCAAAGTGCAGTTTCACTGGGACCGCGAAGGCCAGGCCGACGCCCACACCAGTTGCTGGCTACGCGTTGCCACCGGCTGGGCCGGCAATGCCTACGGCGGCATCGCGATTCCACGCATCGGCATGGAGGTGCTGGTCACCTTCCTTGAAGGCGACCCCGACCAACCGCTGATTACCGGCTGCCTCTACCACAAAGAAAACCGCGTGCCCTACGACCTGCCCGCCCACAAAACCCGCAGCACTTTCAAAACCCTCAGCTCGCCGGGTGGCAAGGGCTTCAACGAACTGCGTATCGAAGATAAAAAAGGCGCCGAGCAAATCTACCTGCACGCCCAGCGCGATTGGGATGAAAACATCGAACACGACCAAAAAATCCGCGTGGGCAACGAGCGCCACGACACCGTCGAGGCCAACGTGTTCAGCGAATTCAAGGTCGAGGAACACCGCATCACATCCCTGGATCGCAAAACCGAAGTGCGCGCAGATGACCACCTCACCGTCGGCGCAACCCGGCATATAAAGGCCGGCACCGCGCTGTTTGTGGAAGCCGGAACGGAAATTCACTACCACGCCGGCGAAAAAGTCGTTCTCGATGCAGGCATGGAACTGACGGCCAAGGCGGGTGGGAGTTTCATCAAAGTCGACGCGGGCGGGGTGACCGTCAGTGGTGCCAATGTGAAGGTGAATTCGGGAGGTGGCGCAGGTACTGGCTCAGGCCTGAATATTCTCGGCCCGTTGATCCCGGTGATCGTTGACCAGGCACGCGCAGGCGGCTTGCTCAAATCCCGAGTCAGCGAGCATTACAACGAACAACTGAAATTCGTCACCCGCAGTGGCAAACCCATCAAGTCCGTCAAGACGGCACTTATCCTGCCCTCCGAAACCGCACCGCAACTCGTCAAAAGCGACGCCAGCGGCCTGACCAACCGAGTCAAAACCGACGCCGAAGAACCGGTCAAGGCCCACCTGCTGTGGGATGGACTGATCGTGCCGGCCGGCGCAGATGACTACGAGGCAAGTAGAAAAAAATGAGCGCTCAACCGATTACCACGTTCAACACCAACACCCAGGAAGGCTCAGTGCACGAAGTCGTCCTGGGCTGCGACAAGCTATGGGCCATGGGCCAGGAAGAAGCCATCTGCCGTTTGAGTGACCGGCGCTCTCCGACGTCCAACAATTACGAGCTGGTCGCCGACTTCAGCGCGCGTGCCGCGCGGATTGCGGCGGCCTATGCGAGTTTTTATCTGGAGCAGGGCGAAGACGGG
Organism: Pseudomonas sp. ICMP 460; assembly: GCF_002723595.1. Taxonomy (NCBI): domain Bacteria; kingdom Pseudomonadati; phylum Pseudomonadota; class Gammaproteobacteria; order Pseudomonadales; family Pseudomonadaceae; genus Pseudomonas; species Pseudomonas sp. ICMP 460. The sequence continues at coordinate 8,586 of NZ_LKBR01000041.1, read as the reverse complement.
AAGCCGGAGCTGAAGGGACGATTTTACTGGATGGGGCTGGCCGCGTTTGCGAGTAAGCAGGTGAGGTGCGGGTTGGATTTTATTCCGAATGAGCCTTATTTGATTATGTCCCCTCCAATTGTTCAACCACCTTTGCGTATCGGTAAGAAAAATTTAGGTAAGGGTAATTTCTGGTTGTTCCAGGATATTTTTGTGTGGCACTGGTTTTATAGTAAGTATCCGGATCAATTTGACGAGTGCGCGCCGGAACGTGATGTGAGTAGTTTTGAGGGGCAGATCAAGGCGAATGTTGAAAGTTTGCCTTGGGCGGAGGATGCGCTGCCTGTTTTAAAAAACCTGCATGTCACCGATGACATATTAAAAGGTTTTGATTACATAGAGCAGGTAGAGAAATTGCCATCTGGGATTGAACGACGATCCAAGCAGCTGTTATCACTAAATGAAATTGCAAATCACGAGCAACGTAAAATTTTACAGCCTCTTATCTACGAGAATTTTTTGTTCCGGGCAACGCTGGATATGCAAGCATTTTTTGAGCGAGTTCCGTTGCTGCCCGTAAGGTTAGCAGCCTTTAGCACCGCCTGTGAGGTTGACGACCCTGAGCTAAGCGTTCAAATGAAAGAGGGTGACCTTTATAATGAAACTGATCGAATGGAGTTTATTGGGGCTATCGTTGATCAATTTCATGCACTTATGCGAGAGCGTAAAACCTATATGGAAAGCGAGATTTTTGAGATTTCCACATGGGCCAGTGTAAAATGAAATTTTATGCATCAATATTATTTTTAGCTGTTCTTACTGCATGCGACAATAGCGGGTCATCTATGCCAGATTATTCACGTCCTATTGAATTGGCTCTTGATTTTCCAGTTCAGAAAATGTTAAAAGATAGTCATGTTGAGTTTTCGTCAGAGTGCATGTCGGGTCTTGATCTCTGTTGGTATAAAATAAAAAACTCAGCGAATAGTAAGAGTCTTCCAAGTGTTGCGTTGAAAAGTGCCACGGGAACGCTTGAGCTTGATAATGTAATAAATATTACAGTTATAGTTGATGAGCGTGTGGGCGAGGCTGTTGAGAATATTAAAGTTACGCTGAGAGGCCTTCCAGATAATAGTACTCATGAGGACAGTATGGGGTTTATATCTCAATTGATAGACAGGGTTAAGAACTCGGGTTGGAAGCATTATTACTTTCCTAGCAATCCACGTATTTCGGGATCGCAAGCAGCAAAAATAATGACTCCCGATAAAGTACTAGAGCGTCCCGTATTGGGCCACCCATGGTTAGATCCTGACTATAAGCCCGACCTGGAACAGTGGCTAAAAACATCCGTCTATGAGTGGTATTTTTACAATGACGGGGCCTATTTAAGTGTGAATGCACGGCGCAATGACTCAAAAGACAACCCGACAAAAACGGGAACGTATCTGATAACCATGGAGTTTTTGACTGAGCGGCAGTACTGGGTATCCGATTTTGACGAAGATAAAGACAGAGCGAACTGGAAAGAGTTGTTGCCTGCACGATTAAAAAAATATCAAGACGCACGCCGTGACATTGAAGACAAAGCTCGCGCCAACGGGATAGAAATTGATGAGAGCTATCAGGATCCACCGATTAAAGCATTAAGCAGATAAGCTCAAATTACGGGTTGACCGGTACACACGACTGCGAGACTAGTGAAAAAAATGTGCCCTCAACCGATTACCACGTTCAACACCAACACCCAGGAAGGCTCGGTGCACGAAGCCGTTCTGGGCTGCGACAAACTCTCGGCCATGGGCCAGGAAGAAGCCATCCGCCGGTTGAGTGACCGGCGCTCTCCCACGTCCAAGAGTGATCGCATGCGCTTTATCGGGAATGTTGCTAAGCAATACCATAAATTGATGGAACAACAAAAGAACTATATTGAAGGTGAGATATACACAATTTCGACCTGGATGAATAAGTAATGAAAAATTACTGGGCGTTTATTCTTTTTGTTTTTCTCGCGGGATGTAATGAGAGCGGATCAGATATGACAGAAAAAAAAGCGCTTGTTCGAGTTGAGCTTCATAAGTCTATTCAGACGTTGGATGGCAGCCCAATAGAGTTTTCTAAAGAATGCATGGCAGGCTTAAATCTCTGTTGGTATAAAATAAATAAATCTGCGAATGATGTAAATCTTCCGGGTGTCGTGGTTAAGAATTCAAATGGTACGCTTGATCTAAAAAATGCAACCGACATAACTATTGTCGTCGATGATAGGGTGGGTAATAGTGTAGAGAATATTGATGTTGTTCTTAGAGGCTTGCCAGATAATAGTTCGCATGAAAAAAATAGAGATTTCATTTATCTGCTCATTAACGACATTAAATTATCAGGGTGGCATCATTACTTTTCTCCAAGCTCACCTAGAATTTCCGGTTCTCAAGCAGATAAAATAGACACTCCAGAAACTATACTCGGGCACTTTACATTGAGTCATCCCTGGCTTGATCCTGATTATAAAGTCGACATTGCTCGCTGGCTGAAAATATCTCTATATAGTTGGTATTTTTACAATGACGGGGCGTATCTACACCTAAGTGCATGGCGTAGAGATTCGAAAGATGACCCTAAGGAAACGGGTACTTATCTGATATCCTTGGAGTTTATGACAGAGAGAGAATACTGGGTAGCTGAATTCAGCGAAGATGCCGATAAGGCCCGTTGGAAAGAATTACTGCCAGCGCGATTAAAAAACTATCAAGAGGCACGCCAGCTAGCGGAGGACAAAGCTCGCGCCGCGGGTATAGAGATTGATGATACCTATTAAGACCCCCCATTCAAGCATTGAGCAGATGAATTCAGTTGAGTGACTGGGCATGGCGTTCGGTGTAGGCGCCTACGAGGCAAATAAAAAAATGAGCGCCTGGCCGATTACCACGCTCAACACAAATACAATGGAAGGTTCGGTCCATCAGTTGTTTTTGGGCTATGACATGCTGCGGGCTATGAGAGAAGTCATTTGTTAATTCAGAATGAAACCGATTATATGGGGCGCGAGATGCGCGCAATCTCTATATGGGCGAATGCGCGATGAAGTCACTCTGGTTCATAGTCATTTTTATTTTTTTAAACGGATGTAACGACCGCGAGTCGACTGTGACAGTCCATAACGCCAATGTGGAGTTAGCGCTCCACGTGTCTGCTCAAGAAACCATAGCCAATAGCGCGGAAAAATTTTCTAAAGAATGCATGAAAAATCTAGGTTTGTGTTGGTATAAAATTAGGAGGTCAGCGAACGAGAAAGATCTTCCCAGTGTTACTATCCAAAGCGCAGATGGTAAAATTAGTTTTCAGCATGCGATTGGTGTGACAGTGGTGGTAGACGATAAAATAGGGAAAAATATTGAAAATATTGGCGTAACTTTGAGGGCGTTGCCTGACAACAGTACGCATGAAGAAAATAGAAATTTTATAATTAATCTTCTCAAAGATATTAAAGTGGCAGGCTGGCAGCGTTTTTATCTTCCTGAAGAACCGCGAATTTCTGGCTCGCAGGCTGCGAAGATAGACGTTCCTGGTGAAGTATTGGGCCACCCGGTATTAAATCATCCATGGTTAGATCCCGACTATAAGATTGATATCGACCATTGGTTAAAGTCGGGCCCACTGTATAAGTGGTATTTTTACCATAATGATGAGTACCTTAGCTTAATGGCCTGGCGCCGGGACTCCAACGATAACCCAGGCAAAACAGGAACCTATCTGATTACTTTGGGCCTTAGATCAGAAAGAGAGTTCTGGCTTGCCGGTATCGTCGACAAGCAGGACAGGGCTAACTGGAAAGCCTTATTGCCAAAACGAATTGAAGAGTATCACGCATTACGTTCGGCACTTGAAAAAAAAGCTCGCGCCGCAGGCATCGAAATTGACGAGACCTATCAAGATCCACCGATTAATGCTTTGCGCAAGTAAGTTTCGTTGAGCGCCTTCACTAAAATCAGCCCCAAAAAAATGCCCGTATCTCTCGACACGGACATCTTTCACTTGGGCCAGTAAATTACCTCTACCGCCCCCTCACCACTACAAATCAGAGCGCCAGCGTCGGGTAGTCGATATAACCAACCGGCCCCTTGGCATAGAACGTTTCCGGGTGCGCTTCGTTCAACGGTGCATCGGCCTTCAAGCGTGCAGGCAAATCCGGGTTGGCGATAAACGGAACACCGAAGGCCACGGCGTCAGCCTTGCCGGCAGCCAGCCAGGCGTTGGCGCTGTCTTTGGTGAAGCGTTCGTTGGCGATGTAGGGGCCGCCGAAGGCTTTTTTCAGTTGAGGGCCGAGGCTGTCGCCGGCTTCTTTCTCACGCGAGCAGATGAACGCGATGCCACGTTTGCCCAGTTCGCTGGCGACGTAGGTGAAGGTTTCCGCCGGGTTGGCGTCGCCCATGTCGTGTGCATCGGCGCGCGGTGCCAGGTGCACACCGACGCGGCCGGCGCCCCAGACTTCGATGGCGGCGTCGGTGACTTCCAGCAGCAAGCGTGCACGGTTTTCCAGGGAGCCGCCGTACTGGTCGGTGCGCTGGTTGGTGCTGGTTTGCAGGAACTGGTCGAGCAGGTAGCCGTTGGCGCCGTGGATTTCCACGCCGTCGAAGCCTGCGGCCTTGGCGTTTTCAGCGCCTACGCGGTAAGCGTCGACGATGTCGGCGATTTCAGCGGTTTCCAGGGCGCGCGGGGTAGGGTAGTCGGCCAGTGGGCGAACCAGGCTGACGTGGCCGTCGGCTTTGATCGCGCTCGGTGCTACCGGGGTTTCGCCGTCGAGGTAGGACTCGTGGGAGATGCGGCCGACGTGCCACAGTTGCAGGAAGATTTTGCCGCCTGCGCCGTGAACAGCCTTGGTGACGTTTGCCCAGCCGCGTACCTGGTCGTTGGACCAGATGCCAGGGGTGTCCGGGTAGCCGACGCCCAGTGGGGTTACGGACGTGGCTTCGCTGAGGATTAAGCCAGCGGACGCGCGTTGTACGTAGTACTCGGCCATCATCGCGTTAGGCACGCGCCCGGCATCGGCGCGGCAGCGGGTCAGCGGCGCCATGATGATGCGGTTCGACAGTTCGAGGTCGCCCAGTTTGATCGGATCAAAAATAGTCGTCATGGGATAACACCCTTCTCTTTAAGTGGATTGATCAGTTGGTCGCAGGGGCCAGGTCGGCATCGCCGCTCTGACGAAAAGTAATCAGGGTCACCAGCAAGGCGAGGATAGCCAGGCCCGCGGCCGCCAGCGGCACGCTGGTCAGGCCGAAACCGTGGGCGATCACGCTGCCGCCGACCCACGCGCCGAGAGCGTTGCCGATGTTGAAGGCGCCGATGTTCAGGGTCGATACCAGGTTTGGCGCCGCTTTGCCGAAGGTCACCACGTTGATTTGCAGCGCCGGTACGGCGGCGAACGAGGCGGTGGCCCACAGGAACAGAGTGATTTCTGTCGGGATCAGCGCAACGCTGGTCCAGGTCAGTGCGGTGGAGATCACCGCCATGCTGATAAACACGCCGATCAAGGTGGCCGCCAGGCGTTTATCCGCCAGCTTGCCGCCGATGATGTTGCCCACGGTGAGGCCGAGGCCGATCAGCAGCAGGGTCCAGGTCACGCCTGTGGGCGATACGCCGGTGACATCGCCCAGCAACGGCGCAACGTAGGTAAACAGGGTGAACATCGAGGCGGCGAACAATGCGGTCATGCTCAGTGACAACCAGATGCCGGCCCCTTTGAGGGCGGCCAGTTCGGCGCGCATGTCGAGTTTTTCTTCGTCACGTTTGGCCGGCAGAAAGCGGATCAGGCCGATCAGCGCCACGATGCCAATCACGGTGACTGCCCAGAACGTCGAGCGCCAACCGGCTTCCTGGCCCAAGGCCGTGCCCAGTGGCACGCCGAGCACATTGGCGAGGGTTAAGCCGGTGAACATCAAGGCCACCGCCGACGCGCGTTTATTGGGCGGCACCAGGTTGGCGGCAACCACCGAACCGATACCGAAGAACGCGCCGTGGCACAGCGCGGTGACCACGCGTGCAAACATCAGCACGTTGTAGTCGCTGGCCAGTGCACAGAGCAGGTTGCCGACAATAAAGATGCCCATCAACGCCACCAGCGCGGCCTTGCGTGGCAGCTTGGCGGTGGCCAGTGCCATGAACGGCGCGCCTATGGCCACGCCCAAGGCGTAGCCGGTGACCAGCCAGCCGGCGCCGGGAATCGACACGCCCAAGTCCGCCGCCACATCGGGCAACAAGCCCATGATGACGAACTCGGTGGTGCCGATGGCGAAGGCGCTCAAGGCCAGTATGAGTAGCGAGAGGGGCATTTGCGTTTCCTTGTTACAGCGATGTGCTGGTTTGGGCGCCAAGTTCAGCGATGAACGCGGCGAGGAAGGCTTGGATAACTTCCTCGTTGCGCTTGAAAAAGTGCCACTGCCCGGTTTTCTGGCTGCTGATCAAGCCCGCGCGTTGCAGGGTCGCCAGATGGGCTGACACGGTCGACTGCGACAAGCCGCAGCGCTGGTCGATTTGCCCGGCGCAGATGCCGTATTCGTGGTTGTGCAGTTGCTCGGGGAATTGCGCTTTCGGGTCTTTCAGCCAGTTGAGAATGTCTCGCCGTACTGGGTGCGCCAGGGCTTTTATTATTTCGTCGAGGTCGATGGACATGGCGGGTGCTCGGTGTCGTAAAGCGTTATATCGCGATGAGGCGAACTTTAAATCGGTGTATCCCGATATACCAATATGATTTTGGTCTTAGGTCAGTCTAAATCGGTATATCGGGTTATAACGATACGTTGGCGGCAGTGATAGACTGCGCGCCATGAATTATCTCGCACATCTGCATCTCGGCGGCCCACTTCCTGCCCAACTGCTCGGCAGCCTGTATGGCGACTTCGTCAAAGGCCGCTTGCAGGGCCAGTTCAGCCCGCAAATCGAGTCGGCGATTCAGTTGCATCGCTCAATCGACCGTTTCACCGACAGCCACCCGCTGGTGGGGCAGGCGTTGTCACGTTTCAGCCTCACCCGCAGACGCTACGCGGGGATTGTGCTCGATGTGTTTTTCGACCATTGCCTGGCGCGCGATTGGGCGCTGTATGCCGACCAGCCTTTGGAGCGCTTTACCGCGCAGGTGTACCGCGTGCTGGCGGCCGAGCCCGAATTGCCGGGGCGCTTGGCGCACATTGCACCGTTTATGGCGGCGGATGATTGGCTGGGTTCTTACGCTGAATTTACGGTGATGGCGCCGGTGTTGCGCGGCATTTCACGACGGCTGACACAGCCTGAGGCGTTGGGCTATGCCATGCAGGAATTGCAGGCGTTGTATGAGCCGCTGAGTGAAGATTTTCGGGTGTTCTATCCCGAGTTGCAGAAATTTGCACAGTCCCAACTGACGACTGAGATCTAAATGTGGGAGGGAGCCAGACCCCTTCTATCAAACTACAAATAATCTATTGTTTTTTTTGAAATTTATCTAGGTTTGTGGCTTTGGTCTTGGGTGCATATCCGTTATTGAGGTTATGGCTTGTATTGGTTCCGCTCTTACAGCGGGTCACTTTTGAAAGGACCGGAAGCCGGCCCAGCCAAAAGTAACCAAAAGGTCCTCGCCCCACCACTCGGTGCCTCGCTGTGGCTCGGCATGCCCTCACTCCGATATTACGGAGCGGGCCGCCGCGACGGGGCGCCTTAGATCAAGATCACAAGCAGGCGGCCTGAAAGCCGACCCAATCTCCCATGCTGAATGCGGTCAAATGCGGGAGATTCTATGGCTGAAAAAACGGGACGCAGAGCGTCCGGAGCGGCATTACCACGCAGAGCGTGGGAACGATCATCTAAGCTGACCCAATCTCCCAAGCAGAATGCATTCAAACTGTGGGAGGGGGCTTGCTCCCGATGGCGGTGGATCAGTTAACTCATGTATCAACTGTAAAACTGCTATCGGGAGCAAGCCCCCTCCCACAAAAAGCAAAAAAAGCAGATCTGCTGTGTATGCAAATTCATGTATCAACTGTAAAACTGCTATCGGGAGCAAGCCCCCTCCCACAAAAAGCAAAAAAAGCAGATCTGCTGTGTATGCAAATCCGCCCTTGATCTGCTTCAACCACTCAGGTCGGCTTTCAGGCCGCCGTGCTCTTGCTTTTGATCTTAGAAGCGCCCCGTTAAACCACGATGGCCGCCCGCAGGCTTGAATCCGTGGGTAACCCGGCAGGACGCCGGGTTAGCCGCGCTGNCTGCTTCAACCACTCAGGTCGGCTTTCAGGCCGCCGTGCTCTTGCTTTTGATCTTAGAAGCGCCCCGTTAAACCACGATGGCCGCCCGCAGGCTTGAATCCGTGGGTAACCCGGCAGGACGCCGGGTTAGCCGCGCTGGGCCAAGGATGGCCCATCGCGGCGGCCCACGGATTCAAGCCTGCGGGCGGGCACACCGAGCCTAAGCGAGGTGCCAAGTGGTGGGGCGAGAGCGTTTTGGTTACTTTTGCGCTCTATCAAAAGTGACTCGCTGTAAGAGCCAGCCCTTTCAAGGTCTTTTGAGCTTAGCTGCCTTGAGTACCCGATCCGTCGACACGTGAGCATTCGCGGCTTTGCCTTCCAGCCACTCTTTGGG
>NZ_LKBR01000040.1:0-23064 GCF_002723595.1 Pseudomonas sp. ICMP 460 | reverse complement strand
CCCAAAGAGTGGCTGGAAGGCAAAGCCGCGAATGCTCACGTGTCGACGGATCGGGTACTCAAGGCAGCTAAGCTCAAAAGACCTTGAAAGGGCTGGCTGTAAGAGCGGAACCGATATAAGCCATAACCTCAACAACGGATATGCACCCAAAACCCTCACGCTGCAGGCACCTCGGTCCCTCAGACACACCGAATGCGAGCAACCTGGCGGCCACATCCGCACTCAACGCATTTAATTTCCAACTAGCATGGCTTTTTTTCACTGGCCAAAGGTCAACATCCTTCAAGCACCTTTGAACCCAGGAGTAAGCCCCATGACCACCCCCAAGGCACTGTTGATCCTCCACGGTAAACAAGCCCTGAACGAGGATGTACGCGCAGCCGTCACGGCCCAACGTGAACTAGGCTGGGAGTTGGCGGTGCGGGTCACGTGGGAAGGCGGCGACGCCCAGCGCCTGGTCAATCAGGCGCTGGCCGACGGTTACACGCACATCATCGCCGGTGGCGGCGACGGCACCTTGCGCGATGTGGCCGAAGCCATGGCGCTGGCCAAAACCGACGCCAGCCTGGTGATGATGCCGCTGGGCACCGCCAATGATTTCGCCCGCGCCGCTGGCGTGCCGCTTGAACCCGCACAGGCGTTGGCGCTGCTCGATGTAGCGCCCAGGGCGATCGACCTCGGCCAGGCGGGCGAGCAAATGTTCCTCAACATGGCCACCGGCGGCTTTGGTAGCCAGGTCACCGCCAACACCTCTGAAGACCTGAAAAAAGTACTCGGTGGCGCTGCCTACCTGTTCACCGGCCTGACGCGTTTCAGTGAATTGAAGTCGGCTTATGGCGAACTCGAAGGGCCGGGTTTCCATTGGAAAGGCGACCTGCTTGCGCTGGGTATCGGCAACGGTCGGCAGGCGGGCGGCGGGCATGTGCTGTGCCCTGACGCGCTGGCCGACGATGGCTTGCTCGACATCAGTATCTTGCCGGCGCCGCAGGAAGTGGTCGGCACGCTGCTCACGCTGATGAGCGACGGCTGGGGCCTGGACAGCATGTTTGTACGCGCGCGCCTGCCTTGGGTCGAGATCAAGGTGGCCGAAGGGCTTTACATCAACCTGGATGGCGAACCGCTGAAGGGCGATGACCTGCGTTTTTCCGCGCTGTCCAATGCCCTGCGCGTGCACCTGCCCGTGGGTTCGCCGTTAGTCGTCCAGGCTGATGATCTGCTCGCGAATGGCGAATAACACCAGGCCCGCCACGTCGAATATTTGCAGGCGCTTCATGATTTGCGAGCGATGCGCCTCCACGGTCTTGATGCTCAAGCCGAGGCCGTGGGCGATTTCCCGGGTGGATTTGCCGCGCACGATCAAACGCAGAATTTCCAACTGGCGCGGCGTGAGGTTGTGGCTGTGGGCGACGGGCGAGGCCGGGCCATGGCTGCGGGTCAGCGCCTGATTGATCACCGTGTTGGCAATGGCGGGGCTGAGGTAGCGCTCGTTATTGCGCAAGGCCGTCAGTGCGTGTTCCAGTTCGTTGCCCGTGGTGTCTTTGAGCAGGTAGCCGTGAGCACCCGACTCCAGCGCACGCATGATCAGCTCCGGGTCGGTGTGCATCGACAGGATCAGCACTTTGCTTTTGGGGTAGGCGGCCTTGAGTTGCTGTAGCGCGTCCAGGCCACCCGTGTGTTTCATCGACAGGTCCAACAGCACGATGTCCGGCTGCAGGGCAGTGTACTTTTCCAGCAATTGCGCGCCATCGCTGGCTTCGCCAATGACCGTATAGCCGTGGGTATCCTCGATCAGCGCGCGTACGCCGGCGCGGATCAGTGCGTGGTCATCCACTAAAAGTAACGTGCAGGTCACTCGAGAACCTTAGGCGAACTGGCCCGTTCGAGGGCGCGTGGCGCCCAGGGGAAAAGCACGTCGATCCGGGTGCCGTGGCCTGGCTGGCTGCTGACCGACAAGGTGCCGCCCAACTGATCGACCCGCTCGCACATGCCGGCCATGCCCCTTTGGCCTTGCGCAGCAGGGTTGGCGGCAGGCAAAAAGCCCGTGCCGTCGTCAAACACCATCAGCGACAGGCCTTCGGGCAGGCGTTGCAGGCGTACCCGCAAATTCTGCGCTTGGGCATGGCGCAGCATATTGGTGACCGCTTCCTGGGTAATACGAAACGCCGCCACCGCCATTTCTTCCGGGATACCGGTCAGCCGTTGCCGGCATTCCAGGCTCCAGTGAACCGGGGTGTTTTCCAGGGTTTTGAGCAGGTGCGCGCGCAGGCTCGCTTCGAGGCCCAGGCTGGCCAACTGGCGCGGGTTGAGGATAGCGGACACGTCGCGCACCTTCGCCAGGGTTTCATTCAGCGTGTTGCACAGCACCGTGCATTGGTTTTGCAGGTCGTGTGGCAAGCGGCGCTTGAGCCATTCGCTTTGCAATTTGGCGGCCGTCAGCAGTTGGCCGATGTCGTCATGCAGTTCGCGGCTGAGGCGATGGCGTTCGTTTTCCTGCACTTGCAGCAGGCGGTCGGCCAGTTCCTGCGGCTGGAATTTAATCGATTTGCGCGAGCTCCATTGTTGCAAGCCCAGCACCACCAGGGTCGCCAGGTTGAGCAGCAAAATGAGCAACGGCAACGGTACGGATTGGCTGTAGGCCCACAGGCTGATCAGCAGCGAACAAAGGCACAGCACGAGGACCATGCTGCGTGCATTGCTGCGCGATGTGGACCTTGCGATAAGCGACTTTAGTTTGGCGTACATAGCGGATGGAGCCAATGAGGTTTGCTGCGGGAAGACCGGTCACGGCGAATCACCGGGCCTTGTTTGGAATACGCTGCTGAAACGTTTTTATACATGATGAAGTTGAGCCACTTCGCGCTGGCCATAGTACCACCACTATTACCGTTGGTCGCCTGGCGACTCGTGTGACAGGCTGGTTAAACAGGCAAACATCTTGCGCCCTGATCCCGGTTCAAAGAGTTTCAGAGTGCAACGGCGGCGGAGGAATTAATCAAGTAGGTGTGGAGCATGTTTAGCGCTGATGGCTAATTGATATGTTTTGCCCGCGCAGCCGTTTGAACCGGCAGGCATATAGTCGTTTTTAGATAGATCGGATATTAAATGAGACCTGGTCAACACTCAAAACGCTTGATAAACGCCCGGTGCGGATCGATTTCTTTTTGTGGGATTTGTGCGATGACCGCCGCAATCAGCCGGGTTTGTTCGCAGTCATCCAGGCTCAGCTCGCCGGTGCGGGCGTCGATCAGAGCCAGTTGCCAGGCCAATAGCGTCAGGCAGTCATGCAAGGTATTTAACGCCTGGTCATGCAGCTGCATCGGGCTCACGGCGTTGGTCATCAGGCATTCGATCAGCCGGCAGAATTGGCTGATCGCTTGCAGGGACAAGCCTTCGGCTTTTTCAGCGATTTTCGCAAGGCAAGTTTTCAAGCAGTCGATGGCATCGCTGTCGTTGCGGATCAAATGCAGATGGTTCAAGCACTCCTGCGATTTGGCCAGGAGCATTTCGGCTTCCAGCAAAAACTCGGGAAGTGCGGTTTGCCATTCATTTGCGCTTTTCATCGTGCAAGTCTCCGCAACATAAGGTCGGGCGATGAGAAGCCGCGCCGGGTCAATGGCGTAAAACTAACGCTGAAATATGTTTGAGGCTTGTAGCCCGATTCTGAAAACTCAGTAGGACGTTTATTAGAATGATCACAATGGCCGCGCAGGGGCCAGGTTATCGGGGGCGATTCCACAACTTCAGTTGCCGCCACGTGAAAGTCTGAAAGACCCGTGGGCCGTGGGCTTGGTATGGCAAACAAAAGCCTGACTCCATTCATGCAATGAGAATGGCGTCACATTAATGGCTATTAGATATTGCGAATATCAGGTTAGACCTGATTGCGTATAGGGGAATCCCTTACGCAAGGGAACCTCGCGTCGATTTTCAGGTCGCGCGATGATTCTGCAGTAGACCATGATGTCAGTGTGACATCAATGAGATTACGTGGCATTTTAGCGGGTCAAGCTCTGGCGCTTACGGCCGATAACCAGCGTAGCAGCAGAGCTTGCTCGCGCAGAACTCAAAGACGCTGGGCCTGACAGGCGAGGCGCGTTCTCGTTGGCGATGATCGCTAACAAGCTTAATTGAGCTGCACAACCCCTTAGCGCATCAGGAGCTTTTAATGGCCAGCATTCTCGACACTGTAGATCAACGCACGCAACTGGTGGGTGAGAATCGCCTGGAAATTCTCATGTTTCGCCTGGCTGGGCGGCAACTGTTTGCGATCAACGTGTTCAAGGTGCAGGAAGTGTTGCAACTGCCCAAGCTGACACTGATGCCCCAGCGTCACCCGTTTGTCTGCGGCGTGGTCAACCTGCGCGGCCAGACGCTGCCGGTGATCGACTTGTCCCAGGCCATCGGCATGCGCCCGCTGGTGCCGGGGCCGAACAGCACGATTATCGTCACCGAGTACAACCGCTCGGTGCAGGCGTTTTTGGTCGGCGGTGTGGATCGCATCGTTAACATGAACTGGGAAGCTATCCTGCCGCCACCGGCGAGCGCCGGCCGTCAGCATTACCTCACGGCCATCAGCAAGGTCGATGACCAGTTGGTGGAAATCATCGACGTAGAAAAAGTGCTCGCCGAAATCGTGCCGTACAACGCCAAGGTCTCCCGCGAAAAACTCGAAGACCCGGTGCTGGAACGCGCGCGCGGCCGTGAAGTGCTGTTGGTCGACGACTCCAATGTGGCCCTGTCGCAACTGCGTGACACCCTTGGCCAACTCGGGGTGAATATGCACGTTGCGAGCGACGGCCTCAAGGCACTGAATATGCTCAAAGCCTGGGCCGACAGCGGCCAAGTGATGACCGACAAACTGCTGATGATTTTCACCGACGCCGAAATGCCCGAGATGGACGGCTACCGCCTCACCACCGAAATTCGCAACGACCCACGCCTGCGTGGCCTCTACGTAGTGCTGCACACCTCGCTGTCGGGCAGCTTCAACGACTCGATGGTGAAGAAGGTCGGTTGCGATAACTTCCTGTCCAAATTCCAGCCGGACAAGTTGGTCGACGTGGTGCGTCAGCGCCTGATGCTGGACGAAGCATCGGCTTGAGCTTAGGGTGACGGCTTTTACCCTCAGGAACGCAGGCTCATGCTTCGTCTCAGCGCGCTATACCGTTACCCCTTGAAGTCCGGCAAGGCCGAGGTTTTGCAACGCATCGGCCTGGATAAACTGGGGCTGGACGGGGATCGACGCTGGATGCTGGTCGACGAAGCCAGCGGGCGCTTCCTCACGCAGCGGGCGGTGGCGAAGATGAGCCAGTTGTCGGCGTTGTACAACAGCGCCGGTGGCCTGACCTTGAGTACTTCAGGCGTTGCGCCGCTGGACGTCGCCCTGCCTGGCAGCGATGCCGAACTGCGCGGTGTGACCATTTGGCGCGATACGTTGCGCGCGCCGGATGCGGGCGATGCGGCGGCGGCGTGGGTCACTGACTTTATCGGCAAGCCAACCCGCCTGGTGCACGTGCCGCTTGCGCGGGCGCGCAGCACCGAAGCCGGTTATGGCCGAGAGGACGATCAGGTCGGCTTTGCCGATGGCTTCCCGCTGCTGCTGATCGGCCAGGCGTCACTCGACGACTTGTCGCAACGCATCGGCCGTCCCATGGAGATGCTGCGTTTTCGCCCCAACCTGGTCATCGAAGGCAGTGCTGCGTTTGCCGAAGATGGCTGGAAGCGCGTGCGCATCGGCGAGGTTGAGTTTCGCGTGGTCAAGTCGTGCTCACGCTGCATCCTCACCACCCTCGACCCCGCCAGTGGCGAACGCAGTGCGGACCGGGAGCCCTTGACCACCCTCAAGACCTACCGCGAGCAGGACGGCAACGTGCTGTTCGGCCAAAACCTGGTCAACGATGGCGTGGGGCACCTGGAAGTCGGCATGCCGGTGACCCTTCTTGAGTAGTACGCTGCGCGCATAAAAAATGCCCGTCTCCTGCGAGACGGGCATTTTTTTTCAGCGGCAAACGCTTAGTCGCGGTATTCGCACAGGTAGGCAGTGTCTACCGCAACCTTCAGCTGGAACTTGCTGTTGGCCGGTACATTGAACTGGTTGCCGGCGTCGAAGGTTTCCCAGGTGTCGGCGTCGGGCAGCTTGACGGTCAGGGCGCCGGACACTACGTGTATGATTTCACGCTTGTCAGTACCAAACTCATATTCACCCGGAGCCATTACGCCGATGGTCGCCGGACCTTCTGCGGTGCCGAAAGCGATCGACTTGACGGTGCCGTCGAAGTATTCGTTGACTTTAAACATGGGCGATTCCTCGAAATAGGGTCTGTAAAGGTTGGCCAGTATGCCCAAGGCCAGGGGAGCTGCCTAGACCGGCAAAATCAGCGGCAGCAGGCGTGCGGTATTGCGCGCATCCTCCAGCGCCCGATGTTGCTGGCCCTGGAACTGCATCCCCGCCAATTGCAGGGCGCCATTGAGCCCGAGCGGTTTGTCCAGTCGCCGCGCCTTGGCGAAACGTTGCTTGAGGTTCACATGCAGCGTTTGCGCAAGCGCGCTGCTCAAGCCATGGCGTTGCCATTCGAGCTCAAGTTGCTGGCGATCATAGTCACCCCAACTGGCCCAGCCTTCCAGGTGTTTTTGATGCTGCCCCAGCCAGCGTTCGAACAATGGCCACACCTCGGTGAACGCTGCTGCGCCGTCGATATTGGCTTGGGTGATGTGCGTCAGTTGACGGCAGAACGGCGTCAACAGTGGCCGACGCAGTGGCCGCACAAAACGCTGAAAGTGATCCAGCTCGCGGCCCTGGCGGTTTACCAGGCTCGCGCCGATTTCGATGACTTCCATCTCCGTCACGGGCCAGCCGCCTTCATCCGTTGTGGCTTCAAGGTCAATAATCAGCCAATGAGGCATCGCGCAGGTTCCCGTACTCGTCCTTTCCTGATGGGGATAGAGCGTAGCCCGGCCGTGTAGTTCCGCCCAGCGCTGATTCAATCTCCCGTCAATTGATCGTGCCCACGCTCTGTGTGGTCATGCCGCTTTGGACGCTGTGCGCCCCACCTTTGACGCGGATGAGGGCGCAAGCTATTAATTTACCGGTGAAAAGTTGTCTCACCTGACAAAAACGCCTAGCTTATCGCCCTCAGAGTATTAAACGGTGTGTGCCTCAATGTTTTCGCCATGGCGGCTGGCTGCAGGACTAACTTTATGGGCACTCGGCAGCGCAGTGTGGATGCCGGCGTCGGCTGCGCAAGTGGTGAGGATCGGCGCCGCGCATTTTCCGCCGTATACCGTGCGCCCCGAGCAAGGCGCCGACACCGGGATATTGCCGCAATTGGTGGAAGCCCTGAACGCTGCGCAAGCCGACTACCAGTTTGTGCTGGTGCCAACCTCGATTCCGCGGCGCTTTCGGGATTTCGAGCAAGGCCGGGTCGACATGGCGATCTTCGAAAACCCCGACTGGGGCTGGCAGAACATTGCGCACACCAGCGTCGATATGCAGCTTGAGGATGCAGAAGTGTTCGTCGCCGAGCGTAAGCCAGGGCGCGACCAGCTGTATTTCGCTGACCTGGCCGGCAAGCGTCTGGCGGTGTTCAGCGGCTATCACTACGCCTTCGCCAACTTCAACCCCGACCCCAAATACATGGCCGACCATTTCAACGCCACGTTGACCTATTCGCATGACAGCAACCTGCTGATGGTCGCGCGCGGGCGTGCCGACATCGCGCTGGTCACCCGTTCGTACTTGAGTGATTTCATGGCGCGTAATGCAGAGATGGCCGGGCAGTTTCTGGTCTCAAAACGCATTGACCAGGTGTATCACCACTACGCGTTGCTGCGGCCGAAGGCGCCGATCAGCGGTGCGGTGTTTGCCGACCTGCTCAAGCGGCTGCGCGACAGCGGGGAGCTGTTGAAGATCTTCGAGCCGTACCGCATCGACGTGATGGCGCCGCACTGAGTCCACGGCCCCGTTCAAACCGCAATCAGACCCGCCGTGCAAACGTGTCGCTGCGTGTGCCCGAGACCTTGCGGCAGTGCACCAGCGCATCGCGAATCATGAAGTTCACCAAGGTCGGCGATACGCCGAGTTCCTTGGCGATGTCCTTTTGCGGCACGCCATGCAGGCGGTACATCTCGAACGCGTAGCGGGTGCGTTGCGGCAACTGCGTCAGCGCGTCGGCGATGTTCTCCAGGGTGTTGAAATTAATGTGCGAGTTTTCCGGCGACGCGCCGTGGATAACCACATTCAAGCCTTCCTCTTCGGTCCCGGAGTATTTGAGCTCCAGCGCTTGCTTGCGGTAGTGATCAATCGCCAGGTTGCGCACGATCTGGAACAGATAACTCAGTTGGGCCTTGAACGATGAGGTGATCGTCGGAGCCGATTGCAGGCGGAAATACGCGTCCTGCACGACGTCTTCGGCGCGCGAGCGGCAGCCG
This sequence comes from Pseudomonas sp. ICMP 460, assembly GCF_002723595.1. NCBI lineage: Bacteria > Pseudomonadati > Pseudomonadota > Gammaproteobacteria > Pseudomonadales > Pseudomonadaceae > Pseudomonas > Pseudomonas sp. ICMP 460. The sequence continues at coordinate 14,637 of NZ_LKBR01000040.1, read as the reverse complement.
GTAATACGGGCCGCGATCTTCACCAGAATCAAACGATTGTCGACGAATGCCTGAAGAAGCGGTGAGTCGCACCTGCCTGTGGATACTTGTTCCGTCATGGAAATCACCTGGTCGCAAAATGGGTTAGGGGAGGGCGTCCGTGCTGAAGCCTCCTACACATCGGGCAACAAATTATGATTAATGATAATGATTGTCAAATGAGAAGACGAACTAATCTTATGCCTGCGTGGTAGGTGTGAACCCTGTCTCGCTTCTGTGAAGGACTAATTATCTGCCGACGCCGTCCGTTCTCATGGGTGACAGGTCCGTTAGCTGAAGGGCCAGGGATCAGCGCCCACAGGAGGACGAAATGGGTTTTTACCGTGCATACAAGGTGTTTCAGCTTGGCGCCCTCAAGCGATGAGCGCCGCCACTCGACTGCGGCTTTTTTGCCTGCCTTATTCTGGGGCCAGCGCCATGGTGTATGCGCGTTGGCGTCGAGCTTTACCGGATTGGTTGCAGGTCTGCCCGCTGGAATTGCCTGGGCGCGGCATGCGCATGGATGAGCCGTTGCAGCGCGACATCAAGGCGCTGGCTGCGCAATTGGCGGCTGAAATCAGCCGTGACCTGAACACCCCGTATGCCTTGTTCGGCCACAGCCTTGGCGGCTTGCTGGCGTTCGAGTTGGCGCATGCGCTGCGTGAACGCGGCTCACCCGCGCCGCTGGCGTTATTCGCCTCGGGTACGGCTGGCCCGGCGCACCGCGATGTCAGCGAATACGCCCTCGAAAAATCCGATGAGCAACTGATCGCCCGCCTGCGTGAGCTGCAAGGCACCGCCGAAGAAGCCCTGGCCAACCCTGAGTTGATGCAGTTGATGCTGCCGATTCTGCGCGCCGACTTCCTGTTGTGCGGCAGTTTCAACTACGGCCGGCGCGAGCCGCTGGGCATGCCGATTCACGTGTTCGGCGGCAAGCAAGACAGCGTTCGCGCCGACCAGTTGCTCGACTGGCAGGCGGACGCGGCCAGCGGCTTTTCGCTCGACATGTTCGACGGTCACCACTTTTTCATCGTGCAGCACGAAAGCGCCGTGCTGCGTTGCCTGCGCCGCTATGCCGAGGAGCACCTGGCCCGCTGGCGCAGTGTTGCGACGCGGCAAGTGGCCGCTGGCTGAACAGCCGCGCTGTCGATTTTTTTGTAGCCGATTTTCCCGTAAGCCGATTTCAGGCAGGAACCCCATGATGGACGCCTTCGAACTTCCCCGCACTCTGGTCCAGTCTCTTCAACGTCGCGCCGCGCAGACCCCGGATCAACTGGCCTTGCGCTTTCTCGCCGAAACCGCCGAGCACACGGTGCTGCTCAGCTACCGCGACCTGGACCAGCGCGCCCGTACCATCGCGGCGGCCTTGCAGGCCAATGCGGCGTTGGGCGACCGTGCGGTGCTGTTGTTCCCGAGTGGCCCGGACTACGTCGCGGCGTTTTTTGGTTGCCTGTACGCCGGGGTGATTGCGGTGCCGGCGTACCCGCCCGAGTCCACCCGCCGTCATCACCAGGAGCGCCTGCTGTCGATCATCAGCGATGCCGAACCGCGCCTGCTGCTGACCATCGCCAGCCTCGGCGACGGCCTGGCGCAGCTTGAGGGCGCGCCGCCGGTGTTGCGCGTCGACACCCTCGATGCGCAGATCGCCGACGGCTGGGTCGAACCCGAACTGCACGCCGACGACATCGCTTTCCTGCAATACACGTCGGGCTCCACCGCTTTGCCCAAGGGCGTGCAAGTCAGCCACGGTAACCTGGTGGCCAACGAAGTGCTGATCCGTCGCGGTTTTGGCATCGACCTGAACCCGCATGACGTGATCGTCAGCTGGCTGCCGCTGTACCACGACATGGGCTTGATCGGCGGGTTGCTGCAACCGATTTTCAGTGGCGTGCCGTGCGTGCTGATGTCACCGGCGTACTTTTTGGCGCGGCCGCTGCGCTGGCTCGAAGCGATCAGCGAGTACGGCGGCACCATCAGCGGTGGCCCGGATTTCGCCTACCGCCTGTGCAGCGAGCGGGTCAGTGAGTCGGCGCTGGAACGCCTTGATTTAGGCCAATGGCGCGTGGCGTATTCGGGCTCCGAACCGATCCGCCTCGACACCCTGGAACGCTTCGCCGATAAGTTCGCCGCCTGCGGTTTCAGCGCGAATAATTTCTTTGCCTCCTACGGGCTGGCCGAGGCGACCCTGTTTGTCGCAGGCGGCCGCCGTGGCCACGGCATCCCGGCGTTGCGCGTGGATGACCAGGCGCTGGCCGCCAACCGTGCCGAGCCGGGGCAGGGCGCTGCGATCATGAGTTGCGGCACCCACCAGCCCGACCACGCGGTGCTGATTGCCGACCCGCACACCTTGGGCGAACTGGCGGACAACTGCGTCGGTGAGCTGTGGGCCAGCGGCCCGAGCATCGCCCATGGCTACTGGCGCAACCCCGAGGCCAGCGCCAAAACGTTTGTGCAACATGCTGGCCGCACCTGGCTGCGCACCGGCGACCTGGGGTTTATCCGCGAAGGCGAGGTGTACATCACCGGCCGCCTGAAAGACCTGCTGATCGTGCGCGGCCACAACCTGTACCCGCAAGACATCGAGCAAACCGTCGAGCGCGCAGTCGACGCGGTGCGCAAGGGCCGTGTTGCCGCCTTTGCGGTGAATGACCAAGGCCTGGAAGGCATTGGCATTGCTGTAGAAATCAGCCGCAGCGTGCAGAAAATCCTGCCGCCCGAGACGTTGATCAAAGCCATCCGCCAAGCCGTTGCCGAGGCCTGTCAACAAGCCCCGAGCGTGGTCGTGCTGCTTAACCCTGGCGCATTGCCGAAGACTTCCAGCGGCAAGCTGCAGCGTTCGGCGTGTGCGCTTCGCCACGCCGATGGCAGCCTCGACAGCTATGCGCAGTTCCCGGATCTGCGCGCGCAGGCGAGCGATGCGGCACTTGAATCCGAGCTGCAACAGCAGATTGCGGCGATCTGGTGCGAGCAATTACAGGTGTCGACGGTCGCCGCTGACGATCACTTTTTCCTGCTCGGCGGTAACTCCATCAGCGCCACCCAAGTGGTCGCGCGTCTGCGTGAACACCTCGGCCTGGAACTCAACCTGCGCATGCTGTTTGAAGCGCCAACGCTGGCGGCCTTTGCCGCGAATGTCGCGCACTTGCAGCACGCCGGCGGCGTTGTTCAAGGCACGATTCACGCCCTGTCGCGCCAGCACGAGCTGCCGCAATCGCTGGCACAAAACCGCCTGTGGATCACCTGGCAACTCGACCCGCACAGCAGCGCCTACACGATTCCCGGCGGCCTGCGCCTGCGCGGTGAGTTGGACGAAGACGCCGTGCGCGCAAGCTTCGAGCAACTGATCCAGCGCCACGAAGCGCTGCGCACGCGCTTCTACGAGCGCGATGGGCAGGCGTTCCAGCGCGTCGATGCAACCACTGACTTTGACTTGCTCGTTATCGACCTGTGCGACCGGCCCGAGGCTGAGCGCGAAGCGCGTGCGCTACAGATTCGCGAAGAGCAGGCGCGTACCTCGTTTAACCTGGAAAAAGGCCCGCTGTTTTGGGTAACGCTGGTGCGCCTGGACGATGAAGACCACCAGTTGCTGGTCACGCTGCACCACATCATCGCCGACGGCTGGTCGCTGACTATTCTGATCGACGAATTCTCGCGCCTGTACGCCGCCGCCGCGCAGGGCCAAACCCTCGCGCTGCCGCCACTGGCCTTGCAGTACGCCGACTACGGCAACTGGCAGCGTGAATGGCTGGCCGCAGGTGAGGGCCAGCGGCAACTGGCGTATTGGCGGGAACAGTTGGGCGATGAGCATCCGACCCTGAACCTGGCCACCGACCACCCACGCGCAGCGCAACAGCGCCACAGCGCCTCGCGCCACAGCGTGCGCTTGAGCGTGAACCTCAGCGCGGCGATTCGCCAAACCGCTCAAGCCCAACAGGCCACGCCGTTCATGCTGTTGCTGGCGGCATTCCAGAGCCTGCTCTATCGCTACAGCGGCCAGCGCGATATACGCATCGGCGTGCCGAATGCCAACCGCCCGCGCCAGGAAACCCAAGGCTTGGTCGGCTTTTTCATCAATACGCTGGTACTGCGCGCCGAGCTGGAAGGGCGCCTGCCGTTCGATCAGCTGTTGGCTGCAACCCGCCAAGCAGCGTTGGGTGCGCAGGCGCATCAAGACCTGCCCTTCGAACAGTTGCTGGAAGCCTTCCCGCAAGCCCGCGAACAAGGCCTGTTCCAAGTCATGTTCAACCACCAGCAACGCGACCTGAGCGCCTTGCGTCGCCTGCCGGGCATGCTTGCCGACGAGCTGCCGTGGCACAGCCGCGAAGCCAAGTTCGACCTGCAACTGCACAGCGAAGAAGACCGCAACGGGCGCCTGAGCCTGTCTTTTGATTACGCCGATGAGTTGTTCGACAGCGCAACCATCCGGCGCCTGGCCGAGCACTACATCAACCTGCTGCAAGGCGTCTGCGAGCATCCGCAACAGGCCATCGGCGACCTGAAGCTGATGCAAGCCGGCGAGGTGCAGCTGTGCAGCGAAGCGCCGTGCACCCCGGCGCACGTGTGGTTGCCCGAACTGCTCAACCAACACACCTCGAATAATCCCGCACTGGTTTGGCAAAACGGCAGCCTGACGTTCGCCCAGTTGCACACCCAAGCCAACCGCCTGGCGCATTACCTGCGCGACAAAGGCGTTGGCCCGGATGTGCGCGTGGCCATCGCCGCCGAGCGTTCGCCGCAACTGCTGGTCGGCTTGTTGGCGATCATCAAGGCCGGTGGCGCCTACGTACCGCTCGACCCGGACTACCCCGCCGAGCGCCTGGCCTACATGCTGCAAGACAGCGGCGTGCACCTGCTACTGACGCAAAACTCGCTGCTTGAGCTGTTACCGGCCACCGACGGCGTGTGCGTGATCGCCATGGACAGCCTGCACCTCGACAGCTGGCCGACCCAGCCGCCGGGCCTGCACTTGCATGGCGACAACCTCGCGTACGTGATCTACACCTCCGGCTCCACCGGCCAACCCAAGGGCGTGGGCAACACGCACGCGGCGCTGGCCGAGCGCTTGCAATGGATGCAGGCCACTTACCAATTGAACGACAGCGATGTGCTGATGCAAAAGGCGCCGATCAGTTTTGACGTGTCGGTGTGGGAATGCTTCTGGCCGCTGATCAGCGGTTGCCGGCTGGTGCTGGCCGGCCCCGGCGAGCATCGTGACCCGCAGCGCATCGCGCAGTTAGTGCAAGACTTTAGCGTGACCACGCTGCACTTTGTGCCGCCGCTGTTGCAGGTGTTTATCGACGAGCCGCAGGCGGCCGAATGCACCAGCCTGCGCCGCCTGTTTTCGGGCGGCGAAGCCTTGCCCGCCGAGTTGCGCAACCGCGTGCTGGCGCGCTTGCCGGCGGTGCAATTGCATAACCGTTACGGCCCGACGGAAACCGCGATCAACGTCACCCACTGGCACTGCACGGCGGCGGATGGCGAGCGCTCGCCGATTGGCCGGCCGCTGGGCAATGTGATCTGCCGCGTGCTGGACGAGCAACTCAACCCGCAGCCTGCCGGTGTGCCCGGTGAGCTGTGCATCGGCGGCATCGGCCTGGCCCGCGGCTATTTGGGCCGCGCCGGGCTGACCGCCGAACGCTTTGTTGCCGACCCGTTGGGCGCGGCGGGCGCGCGCCTGTACCGCACCGGTGACCGTGTGCGCTGGGGCGCGGACGGGGTAATCGAATACCTCGGCCGCCTCGACCAGCAGGTCAAGCTGCGCGGCTTTCGGGTCGAGCCGCAAGAAGTCGAAGCGCGCCTGCTGGCCATGCCCGGTATCGCCCAAGCCGTGGTGCTGGTGCGTGGTGCGCAACTGATCGGCTATTACACCGCGACGCTTGAGCTGGACGCACAGGCAGTCAAAACCGCCCTGGCCGCCGAGCTGCCGGACTACATGGTGCCTGCACAGTTGATGCGTCTCGACGCGATGCCTCTCAGCCCAAGCGGCAAACTCGACCGTCGCGCATTGCCGGAACCGCTGTGGCAAACCCGCGAACACGTTGAACCTGAAACCGCCTTGCAGCAGCAGATCGCCGCGATTTGGCGCGAAGTGCTCGGCCTGCCGCGCATCGGCCTGCGTGACGACTTTTTCGCCCTCGGCGGCCATTCGTTGCTGGCCACGCAAATTATCTCGCGCACCCGCCAGGCGTGTGACGTCGAACTGCCGCTGCGCACCTTGTTCGAGGCCAGCGAGCTGGCGGCGTTTGCCGAGCAAGTCGGGCTGATCCAGGCCTCGGGCCAACGCAATCAGCAAAGCGCAATCGCCAGGGTCGACCGCAGCCAGCCGGTGCCGTTGTCTTATTCGCAGCAACGCATGTGGTTCCTCTGGCAGATGGAGCCGCACAGCCCGGCCTACAACGTCGGCGGCATGGCGCGCCTGCGCGGGGTGCTTGATGTGGGGCGTTTCGAGGCGGCGTTGCAAGCGCTGATCATGCGCCACGAAACCCTGCGCACCACCTTCCCAAGCGTCGACGGTGTGGCGTATCAGCGGGTCTCTGCGCAAACCGGCTTGCGCATGGACTGGCAGGATATTTCGGCGCTGAATGAAGCCGAGCGTCAACAGCGCCTGCAAAAACTCGCCGACCATGAAGCCCACACCCCCTTCAACCTGGAAACCGGGCCGTTGCTGCGCGCGTGCCTGGTCAAAGCCTGCGAGCGCGAGCATTACCTGGTGTTGACCCTGCACCATATCGTCACCGAAGGCTGGGCCATGGACATCTTTGCGCGTGAACTCAGCGCATTGTATGAAGCCTTTATCGATGAACGCTTGTCGCCGCTGGCGCCGTTGCCGGTGCAGTACCTCGACTACAGCGTGTGGCAGCGCGAGTGGCTGGAGGCGGGTGAGCGCCAGCGCCAACTCGACTACTGGACCGCGCAACTGGGCGACAAACACCCGTTGCTCGAACTGCCCGGCGACCGCCCACGGCCGCCGGTGCAAAGCCACCAGGGCGAGTTGTACCGCTTCGACCTGAGCGACGAGTTGGCCGCCCGCGTGCGTGCCTTCAATGCCGAACGTGGCCTGACGTTGTTCATGACCATGACCGCCACTCTGGCCGTGCTGCTTTACCGCTACAGCGGCCAGACCGACCTGCGCATCGGTGCGCCGGTGGCCAACCGCATTCGCCCGGAAAGCGAAGGGCTGATCGGCGCGTTCCTCAACACCCAAGTGCTGCGCTGCCAACTGAACGGGCAGACGACCGTGGCCGAGTTGTTCGAGCAGGTGCGGCACACCGTGATCGAAGGCCAGTCCCACCAGGACCTGCCCTTCGACCATCTGGTGGAAGCCCTGCAACCACCGCGCAGCGCGGCGTATAACCCGTTGTTCCAAGTGATGTGCAACGTGCAACGCTGGGAATTCCAGCAAAGCCGCCAACTCGCCGGCATGACCGTCGAGTATTTGGCCAACGATGCGCGTGCGACCAAGTTCGACCTCAACCTGGAAGTCACCGACCTCGACCATAGCCTGGGTTGCTGCCTGACGTACAGCACCGACCTGTTCGATGAGCCGCGCATTGCGCGCATGGCTGAACATTGGCGCAACCTGCTTGAAGCGTTGATTGCGAGCCCTGAACAATGCCTCAGCGAACTGCCGTTACTCACCACTACCGAGCAACGAGCGTTGCAGCACAGCTTGGGCGCCGAGCCCGGCGAGCATCGCCTCGACCAGTGCATCCATTCACTGTTCAGCCAGCAAGCGCAGGCGCGTGCCGATGCGCCTGCGTTGACCTTTGCCGGCGTGACCCTCAGTTACGGTGAACTGGACGCGCGCGTCAACCGTCTGGCCTGGATGCTGCGTGAGCGCGGCGTCGGCCCGCAGGTGCGCGTCGGCCTGGCGCTGCCACGCTCGCTGGAAATGGTCATTGGCCTGTTGGCGATCCTCAAGGCCGGCGGCGCCTATGTGCCGCTGGACCCGGAATACCCGCTGGACCGGCTGCATTACATGATCGAAGACAGCGGCATCGGCTTGTTGCTCAGCGATGCGGCGATGTTCCAGGCGCTGGGTGAGCTGCCGGCGAATGTGGCGTGCTGGTGCCTGGAAGATGACTCGCCGGTGCTGGCGAATTATCCGGCGAGTGAACCGCCGTTTATCAGCCTGCCACAACACCAGGCCTACCTGATCTACACCTCCGGCTCCACCGGCAAGCCCAAAGGCGTGGTGGTGAACCACGCTGAAATCGCGATGCATTGCCAGGCCGTTATCCAGCGCTTCGGCATGCGCCCTGACGACTGCGAGCTGCACTTTTATTCGATCAACTTTGACGCCGCCACCGAGCGTTTGCTGGTGCCGTTGCTCAGCGGTGCGCAGGTGGTTTTGCGTGCTCAGGGCCAGTGGGACGCCGAGGAAATCTGCGGGTTGATTCGCGAGCATCGCGTCAACATCCTCGGCTTTACCCCGAGCTACGGCAGCCAGTTGGCGCAATGGCTGGCGACTCAGCAGCAGACCCTGCCGGTGCGCATGTGCATCACCGGCGGCGAAGCCTTGACCGGCGAACACTTGCAACGCATTCGCGCAGCGTTCCGGCCCGAGGTGTTTTTCAACGCCTACGGCCCCACCGAAACCGTGGTGATGCCGCTGGCCAGCCTGGCACCGGAACAGTTGGAAGAGGGCGCTGGCAGCGTGCCGATTGGCAGCATCGTCGGTGCCCGCACGGGCTACATTCTCGACGCCGACCTGGCGCTGGTGCCGCACGGTGCCACCGGCGAGTTGTACATCGGCGGTGCCGGTCTGGCGCAGGGCTATCACCAGCGTCCGGGCATCACCGCCGAGCGTTTTGTCGCCGACCCGTTTGCCGCGAATGGCGGGCGTTTGTACCGCACCGGCGATCTGGTGCGCCAACGCGCCGATGGCCTGGTGGAGTACGTGGGCCGGATCGACCATCAGGTCAAGATTCGCGGTTTCCGTATCGAGCTGGGTGAAATCGAAACGCGCTTGCTGGAGCACGCGGCGGTGCGCGAAGCGGTGGTGCTGGCGCTGGACTCGCCGAGTGGCAAGCAATTGGTGGCGTACCTGGTCAGCGACGCCGATCCTGTTACCTTGCGTGATGCGCTGAAGGCGCACCTCAAGGCGCAGTTGCCGGACTACATGGTGCCCGCGCACTTGATTGTGCTCGACAGCATGCCACTGACCGCCAACGGCAAGCTCGACCGGCGCGCCTTGCCGCAACCCGACCCCGAGGCCAACCGCCAACACTACGTCGCGCCACGCAACGCGCTGGAGCAAAGTCTTGCGGCCATCTGGTGCGCCGTGTTGAACGTGCAGCAAGTCGGCCTGCACGATAACTTCTTTGAACTGGGCGGCGATTCGATCCTGTCGATCCAGGTGGTCAGCCGTGCGCGGCAGGCCGGGATTCATTTCAGCCCGCGCGATTTGTTCCAGCACCAGACCGTGCAAACCCTGGCCGCCGTGGCCACCCGTAGCGAGCAGTTCAGCGCCGAGCAAGGCCTGTTGACCGGGCCTTCGGGCCTTACGCCGATCCAGCATTGGTTCTTCGACACCGACATCCCGGCGCGTCAGCACTGGAACCAGGCGTTGCTGCTGCAACCCCTGCAACTGCTCGACCCGCATCGCCTAGAGCAAGCGCTGTTGGCGGTGCTGGAACACCACGATGCGCTGCGCCTGAGCTTCACCCAGCGCGATGCGCAATGGCACGCCGAGCATTTGGCCGTGCCTGAAGGCGGTGTGCTGATGCAAGCGCAGGTACGTGATATGGCGCAGTGCACCGCACTGTTTACCGACACCCAACGCAGCCTTGACCTGGCACACGGCCCGTTGCTGCGCGCCTTGCTGGTCGACGGCCCGCAAGGCCAGCAACGCCTGCTGATCGCGGTGCATCACCTGGTGGTGGACGGCGTGTCGTGGCGCGTATTACTTGAGGATGTGCAAAGCGTTTACCGCCAACTCAGCGACGGCCAGTCCGTCAGCCTGCCAGCCAAGACCAGCGCGCTGCGCGATTGGGCCGCGCGTTTGCAGGCGTATGCCGGCAGCGAGTCGCTGCGCGAAGAGCTGAGTGTGTGGCAGGACCAATTGGCCGGGCCGGTGGTCAGGCTGCCGGTGGATCGCCCGCACGGTTCACTGCGCAATCGTGATGCCGACACCGTCAGCGTGCGCCTCAGCGCCGAGCACACTCGCCAGTTGTTGCAACAGGCGCCGAGTGCCTACCGCACCCAGGTCAACGACTTGCTGCTGACCGCGCTGGCCCGCGTGCTGTGCCGCTGGAGCGGCCACGACTCGGCGTTGATTCAACTCGAAGGGCATGGCCGCGAAAGCCTGTTCGATGACATCGACCTGACCCGTAGCGTCGGCTGGTTCACCAGTGCTTATCCGTTGCGCCTGACGCCGTTAGCGGAGCAGGGCGCATCGATCAAGGCAATCAAAGAGCAACTGCGTGGCGTGCCGCACAAAGGCTTGGGCTACGGCGTGCTGCGCTACCTGGCAGACGATGTGTGCAAACACAGCATGGCCGCACTGCCGGGCGCCGATATTACCTTCAACTACCTTGGCCAGTTCGATCAGAGTTTCGGCGCCGATGCGCTGTTTCACCCACTCGATGAATCCGCAGGCCAAGCGCATGACCCGCACGCGCCGCTGCCCAATCAGTTGAGCGTCGACAGCCAGGTGTATGGCGGTGAACTGGTGCTGCGCTGGACCTTCAGCCGCGAACGGCATGACCCGCAGACCATTCGCGAATTGGCGGATGCCTACGTGGCTGAACTGCACAGCCTGATCGCGCATTGCTTGCAGGATGACGCCGGCGGCCTCACGCCGTCCGACTTCCCGCTCGCGCACCTGACCCAGCCACAGCTGGATGCCTTGCCGGTGCCGGCCAGCGTGATTGAAGACGTCTACCCGCTGACCCCGATGCAGGAAGGCCTGTTGCTGCACACGCTCTTGGAGCCGGGCACCGGCCTCTACTACATGCAGGACCGTTACCGCATCAACAGCGCGCTCGACCCTCAGCGTTTTGCTCAAGCCTGGCAGGCCGTGATTGCTCGCCACGAAGCCTTGCGCGCATCGTTCTGCTGGAACGTCGGCGCAGACATGCTGCAAGTCATCCACAAACCCGGCAGCACCCCGATTGACTACCTGGACTGGAGCGCCGACCCGCACAGCCAGCACGAACCGCGCCTGCAAGCGCTGCTCAAGGCCGAGCGTGAAGCCGGCTTCGATCTGCTCAACCAGGCACCGTTCCACCTGCGCCTGATTCGCCTGGGTGAAGCGAGCTACTGGTTCATGATGAGCAACCACCACATCCTCATCGATGCCTGGTGCCGTTCGCTGTTGATGAATGACTTTTTCGATATTTACACAGCCCTCGGCGAAGGCCGCGAGGCGCAGTTGGCCACGCCGCCGCGCTACCGCGACTACATCGCCTGGCTGCAACGCCAGAACCTCACCCAGGCGCGCGCGTGGTGGCAGCAGAACCTGCAAGGCTTTGAGCGCACCACGCCGATCCCGAGCGACCGGCCGTTCCTGCGTGAACACGCAGGCCACAGTGGCGGCATGCTGGTGGGCGATTGCTACACCCGCCTGGAGGCTCGCGACGGTGCGCACTTGCGTGAGTTGGCCCAAGCCCATCAGCTTACCGTCAACACCTTCGCCCAGGCCGCATGGGCGTTGGTGCTGCGCCGTTTGAGCGGCGACCGTGACGTGCTGTTTGGCGTCACCGTGGCCGGTCGCCCGGTTGAAATGCCCGAGATGCAACGCACCGTCGGCCTGTTTATCAACAGCATCGCGCTGCGCGTCAAACTGCCCGAAGACGATCAGCGTTGCAGCGTGCGCGAGTGGCTGAGCGGCTTGCTCGACAGCAACATGCAACTGCGCGAGTACGAATACGTGCCGTTGGTGACGCTGCAGGAACTCAGCGAATTGCCCAAGGGCCAGCCGCTGTTCGACAGCCTGTTCGTGTTTGAAAACGCGCCGGTTGAAGTCTCGGTGCTCGACCGCGCGCAAAGCCTGAATGCGACCTCGGATTCGGGCCGCACGCACACTAACTTCCCGCTGACGGCCGTGTGTTATCCGGGCGATGACTTGGGCCTGCACCTGTCGTACGACCAGCGTTACTTCGACGAAACCACCGTGCAAGGCATGCTCGGCGAGTTCAAGCGCCTGCTGCTGGCGCTGGTGCAGGGCTTCCATGGCGACATGGCCGACCTGCCGTTGATTGGCGCGCAAGAGCGTGAGTTTCTGCTGCATGGCTGCAACCAGAGCGAGCATGACTACCCGCTTGAGCGCAGTTACATCGAGCTGTTTGAAGCGCAAGTCGCCGCGCATCCGCAGCGCATCGTCGCCAGTTGCCTTGATCAGCAATGGACCTATGCCGAGTTGAACCGGCGCAGTAACGGGCTGGGCCACGCGTTGATCGCGGCGGGCGTGGGCCTGGATCAACCGGTGGCGTTGTTGGCCGAGCGTAACCTCGACCTGCTGGGCATGATCATTGGCAGCTTCAAGGCCGGTGCCGGTTACTTGCCGCTCGACCCTGGCCTGCCGAGCCAGCGTTTGAGCCGTATTATCGAGCTGAGCCGTACGCCGTTGCTGGTGTGCAGCGAGGCGTGCCGTGAGCAGGCCATTGAATTGCTCGAAGGCAGCGACTGCCAGTTGCTGGTGTGGGAGGAAGTGCCTGGCCGTGGTGAAAACCCCGGTGTTTACAGCAGCGCGGATAACCTCGCGTATGTGATCTACACCTCGGGCTCCACCGGCTTGCCCAAAGGCGTGATGGTGCAACAGCGCGGCATGCTCAATAACCAGTTGAGCAAGCGGCCGTACCTCGACTTGAGCGACGCCGATGTGATCGCGCAGACCGCCTCGCAAAGCTTCGATATTTCGGTGTGGCAGTTCCTCGCCGCGCCGCTGTTTGGCGCCCGCGTGGCCATCGTGCCGAACACCGTTGCGCATGACCCGCAAGGCTTGCTGGCGCATGTTCAGGCGCAAGGCATCAGCGTGCTGGAGAGCGTGCCGTCGCTGATTCAAGGCATGCTCGCCGAGGAACACATGAGCCTTACCGGCTTGCGTTGGATGTTGCCGACCGGTGAAGCAATGCCGCCGGAACTGGCGCATCAGTGGTTGTTGCGTTACCCGCAAACAGGCCTGGTGAATGCGTATGGCCCGGCGGAGTGTTCGGATGACGTGGCGTTCTTCCGCGTTGATTTGGCGTCGACGCGTGGCACGTATCTGCCGATCGGCACACCGACTGACAACAACCGTTTGTACGTGCTCGATGGCGAACTGGCGTTGGTGCCGCAAGGCGCCGTCGGTGAGTTGTGCGTGGCGGGCGTGGGGGTTGGCCGTGGTTATGTCAGCGACCCGTTGCGCACCGCCCAGGTGTTTGTGCCGAACCCGTTTGGCGCAGCGGGCGAGCGCCTCTACCGCACGGGCGACCTGGCGCGTCGGCGCAGCGATGGCGTGCTGGAATATGTAGGGCGCATCGACCATCAGGTGAAGATTCGTGGCTACCGCATCGAATTGGGTGAAATCGAGGCGCGCCTGCACGAACAGCCACAGGTGCGTGATGCGGCCGTCGGCGTGCAGGAAGGCGTCAACGGCAAGCACTTGGTGGGTTATTTGGTGGCGACTGATGCAACGCTGAGCGCAACTGAACGGCTGGACCGCATCAAGCAACACCTGCGCGCCGAGCTGCCGGAGTACATGGTGCCGTTGCACTTGTTGTGGCTCGACCGTCTGCCGCTGAATGCCAACGGTAAACTCGACCGTAACGCCCTGCCGGTGCTGGAGATGGGTCAACTGCAGGACCAGGACTACGTGGCGCCGCGCAATGCGTTGGAAACGACGTTGGCAGGCATTTGGGCCGAGGTGCTGAACGTCGAAAAGGTGGGGGTGCACGACAACTTCTTCGAACTGGGCGGGCACTCGTTGCTGGCCACGCAGGTTGCCTCGCGTGTGCAGAAAACCCTGCAACGCGATGTGCCGCTGCGGGCGATGTTCGAATGCAGCACGGTGGCGGAGTTGGCCGAGTACATCGATGGGTTGGCAGCGAATGAGATCAGCGCGGAGAAGGTGGATCGGTTGAGTGATTTGATGGCGGAGCTGGAGGGCTTGTGATGGGGGTTGCAGGTTAGGGCATCTACCAAGATCACAAGAGGGTTGAAGCGGATCAAAGGCGGCGTTTGCCTACACCGCCGATGTGCTTTTGCTTTTTGTGGGAGCGGGCTTGCTCGCGATGGCGGTGTGTCAGATAAGTATTTTCAACTGATACACCGCTATCGCGAGCACGCCCGCTCCTATCAAACTACAAATAACCTATTGTTTTTATTGAAATTTATCCAGGGTTGTGGCTTTNGTGCATATCCGTTATTGAGTTTATGGCTTATATCGGTTCCGCTCTTACAGCGGGTCACTTTTGAAAGGACCGGAAGCCGGCCCAGTCAAAAGTAACCAAAACGCTCTCGCCCCACCACTCGGTGCCTCGCTGTGGCTCGGCATGCCCTCACTCCGTAATATCTGCGTTCGGCCATCGTGGTTTAACGGGGCGCGTCTAAGATCAAGATCACAAAGATCACAATCAAAAGCAGGCGGCCCGAAAGCCGACCCAATCTCCCAAGCAGAATGTGGTCAAACTGTGGGAG
>NZ_LKBR01000039.1:0-24943 GCF_002723595.1 Pseudomonas sp. ICMP 460 | reverse complement strand
CCCTCAGCGTATTGATGAAACAGGCCAGCCGTCATCCACAGCACATTGACTGCTTCAACACTGAGCAAATCGGCAAATGCCTGTTGCGACAGCAGCACGTCATGATCGACGACGATGACCGTGCCGCCATTCAGCAGCGGCGCCCACACGTCGAGCGTGCTGGCGTCAAAAGCAGGGTTCGAGGCGAAGGCTACACGGTCGTGTTGGTTGAACTCGGCGTAACCGTTGTTGATTACCAGCCGCGTGATTGCACGGTGAGGCACCAATACGCCTTTCGGCGTGCCGGTGGAGCCGGAGGTGTACATGATGTACGCCGCTGTCTCGGCTGATTCCTCGATTGCCGGGTTGTGATTAGGCGATTGGCTAAGGTCCAGCGTATCCAGGTCCAAACGATGGGCGCCCTCGGGCACCTCAATCGACGTCGCCGTAAGTAACCAATGCGCGCCGCTGTCCTGAATCATAAAACCCTGACGGTCGGCGGGCGCGTTGACGTCCAACGGTACGTAAACCGCTGCGCACTTGCTGATTGCCAACTGACTCACCAGCAAATCCACGGAACGCTCCAGCAAAATCGTCACGCTGTCGCCCGGTAGCACACCGAGGCCGATCAAGTGATGCGCCAGTAGGTTGGCCCGCGTATTCAGCTCGGCATAGGCCACGCGTTGCTCGCCCTGCACAGCGGCCAGCGCATCCGGCGTGGCGGCGACACGTGCTTCGAATACCGCGTGAAGGGTTTGCGTGTCGGGGTAAACACGCGCCGTCGCGTTAAATTCGCCCAACACCTGTTGACGCTCATCCGCCGGCAGAATCGACAACCGGTTCAGCGCTGCATACGGCGTGTGCTCCAGTGCCTCGACCAATTGCTCCAGGGCCGTATTCAAATAACCACAGACTTTCTGCGCCCCCACCGACGCCACGGCCAAAGTACTCAGGCTGAACTGTTCGCCGAGGTCGTTAACACTCACACTCAGCGGATAGTTGGTGCGCTCATGCACGTCAACCACCTGAATGCCCTGCCACGCCTGCTGTTGCGCGGTGTGTTCGGCCGCTGACGGCGCTGCGCTGTGGCGGTAGTTGAGCAAGGCACTGAACAGCGGTGTGGAATGCGCGACGCTGCTGCAGCGTTGCGCCAATGCCAGCGAGGCATGTTCGTGACCGAGCAAGCCGCTCAGACGCAGGTGCGTGGCTTTGAGCGCGGCCTGCACGGCTTGCCCGTCGATGTCGACGCGCAGCGGCAGCGTGTTGATAAACATGCCCAGCGCACGGTCGGCGCCCTCACCGCCCTGCAGGCGGCCCATCATCACCGTGCCGAACACCACGCGGTCGGTATTCGCGACAACCCCCAGCACCTGCGCCCACGCCAGGTGGAACACGCTTGCCGGGCTGACCCCGAGTTGACGGGCGCTGGCGCGCAGGCGGCGGCTCACGTTGTCGTCGAGGGTCAGGCAGGCTTCGTCGATGCCTGCACCGTCATCCTCGACGTTTTGCAGCCCGAACGGCAGCGTCGGCTCATCAATGTCGGCGAGCATCTCGCGAAAGAACGCTTCATGCGCCTGCTCGCTGACGCCCAGCCGCGCCTGCGCGACGTAATTGCGATACGGCACGCTTGCACCCAATCGCTCGGCCTGGCCTTGCAGACACGCGTGCATTTCAGACTGCACCACCTCCAGTGCCGTGTGATCGAGCACCAAGTGGTGGAACAGGAAGAACGCGACGATCTGCCCGCGCGCCTGGTCGTAGGCATGCACCACGCGCATCAACGGCGCCTGGTTAAGGTTCAAACGTGCGTAGCGAGTGTCGACATCGGCGCATAGTTGGTCGACCACCGAACCGCCATCTGACGCGGGTTCGAACTGTTCTATGGACAGTTGCGCATCGCGCAGCACCACTTGCATCGGCTGCTCCAGCCCTTCCCAGAGTACGGCGGTGCGCATGATGTCATGCCGGTCGACCACGGTTTGCAAGGCGTTGCAGAACGCGTGCAGGCGCTCAATATCGTCAAACGCGAACTGCGACTTCAACACGTATGGGTCACGCTGTTGCGCCGACAAGTGCAAATAAAGAATGCCTTCCTGCAACGGTGCCAGCGGGTAAATGTCCTGCACATTGGCCGCGCCACCGGGCACGGCAGCAACGATCAGGTCGATGCCGGCCTGGCTGATGGCCGCCAGCGGTAACAGCTCAGGCGTGATGTGCACGCAGCCGGGCACAATCAGGTTGGCCGGCACCACCACCTCGTGGCCGCCGCCCACCGCAGCGGCCAGCGCCGCCAGGGTTGGCTGGCTGAACAGCACGCGCACATCGGCGCTCAAACCGGCCTGGCGCATGCGCTCCACCAGGTTGACGGCGAGCAACGAATGGCCGCCCAGTTCAAAGAAATGATCGTGGCGCCCCACCTGCTCAACCTTGAGCACGTCTGCCCAGATCTGCGCGAGGGTGGTTTCAACCTCGCCTTGCGGCGCTGCGTACTCGCGGCTGAGTACCGACTCAAGGCCGGGCGCCGGCAGCGCCTTGCGGTCGAGTTTGCCGTTGGCGGTGAGTGGCAATTGGTCCAGCCGCACGTACGCAGCCGGCACCATGTAGTCCGGCAACTGTGTTTGCAGCCAACCGCGCAGGGTCTCGAGATCGACCGGCTGTTTTTCGGTGAAGTACGCCACCAGCCGACCGTCACGGGCCAGCACCACGGCTTCACGGACAGCCGCATAGTCGCCGAGGCGGCTTTCGATTTCGCCCAGCTCGATGCGCACGCCACGGATCTTCACCTGGTCGTCGTTACGCCCCAGGTACTCCAGGGTGCCGTCCGCCAGCCAGCGCACGAGGTCACCGGTGCGGTACATGCGCGCCTGCGGCTCGTGGCTGAACGGGTCTTTGAGGAAACGCTCGGCGGTCATTTGCGGGCGGTTGAGGTAACCGCGCGCCACACCGGCGCCAGCCACATACAGCTCACCGGCCACACCCTGCGGCACCGGCTGCTGTTGCGCATCGAGCACGTACACCTGCGCGTTGGCGACAGGCTTGCCGATGTGCAGAACTTTGCCGGCTTCGATCACGCCGGAGGTGGCCACCACCGTGGCTTCGGTGGGACCGTAGTTGTTGACCAACTTAAAACGCTGGGACGTGCCGAACTGGCGCAGTCGATCACCACCGATCAACAGGGTTTTCAGCGTGGGGTGTTCGATGCCTTGGCTGAAGGCGTATTCGGCCACCGGCGTGGGCAGAAAACTCACGTCAAGTGGTTGCGCAACCCACCAGCGCAACAGCGCATCGATGTCTTCATTGGCTTGCTGCGCCGGCGGCAGGTGCACGGTTGCGCCCACGCACAGCGCTGGCCAGACCTCCCACGCCATCGCGTCGAAACCGAAACCGGCGACGCTGGAGGTGTGCCCGCCAGGGTGCAGGTCGAACGCCTCGCAATGCCAGTTCACCAGGTTTTCGAGGGTGCGGTGTTCGACCATCACACCTTTGGGCTGGCCGGTGGAGCCGGACGTGTAAATCACATAGGCCAGGTGGGCCGGGGTCAGGCCAGCCACCTGCGGATCAGCGGCAAAGCCTGCCTGCCAATCGATGGCATCAAGGTCGATGACCGGCACCGACAGCCCACTGGCCAGCGCACGGGTGGCGGTTTGCACCAGCACCGCCACCGGCGCGCTGTCTTGCAGCAGGTAGGCAATGCGCTCCTGCGGGTGGGCCGGGTCAATCGGCACGTACGCCGCGCCAGCCTTGAGAATCGCCACCAGGCCAACCAGCGTCTCGACACTGCGCCGCGCACAAATGGCCACGCGATCATCCGGGCCAACGCCCAGCGCAATCAGCTGTCGGGCGAGTTGGTTGGCCTGCTCATTAAGCTGTTGATAGCTCAACTGCTGCTCGCCCTGACGCACCGCCACCGTCTGCGCCTGCGCTGCGGCGCGGGCCTCAAACAACGCATGAATCGTCTGCCCGCGCGGGTAAGCCCTGGCCGTGTCGTTGAAGCCTGTCAGCAGCGTATCGAGTTCATCGCCAGGCACAATCGGCAAGTCGCGCATCGGCGTGGCCTGGCCCCGTTCCAGCGCGCACACCAGGCTGTCCAGCGCCGTCAGCAAATAGCCGAGGATGCGCTGCAACGGCATGCTGGCAACCCCTTGCAGGGTCAAGCTGAAATCCTCACCCACGTCGTCCACCGACAACACCAGCGGGTAGTTACTGCGGCCCTCGCCGCCGAGCAACTCAATACCGTCCCAGTGCTGGGCACTGGCGGCCGGCGCCGGGCTTTGCCGGTAGTTGATCAGCGCACTGAACAACGGCGTGGGCGCGGCCACGCCGCTGCAACGCTGGGCCAGCGCCAGCGGCGCGTGTTCATGCCCAAGCAAACGCGTCAGCCGCACATGCGCGGCTTTGGTCGCTGCTTGCACGTCCAGCGCGCCCACATCCAGGCGCAGCGGCAAGGTGTTGATGAACAGCCCAAGGCCATGCTCACTGCCCTGCGCGCCGCCCATGCGGCCCATCAGCACGGTGCCGAAGACCACGTCATCACGCCCGGAAATTCGCCCCAATACCTGCGCCCACGCCAGGTGATGCAGGCTGGCCACACTGACTATTTGCTGGCGCGCCTGGGCTCGCAAGCGGCGGCTAAGGCTTGCGTCCAGCAAGTGCTCAATATCGACCACGTGCGCATCGCCCTGCACATCCTGATGGCCGAACGGCAGAGTCGGCTCGTCGAGGTCGCCGAGCATGTCGCGAAAGAACCCCTCGTGTTCTTGCACCGTCATGCCCAAGCGCGCCTGGGCGACATAGTTGCGGTACGGCGCGGCTGGGCCGAGTTGATCGGCATAGCCGTTCAAATACGCGTGCAGCTCCTGATACACCACTTGCATCGCCACATGGTCGATGGCGATGTGATGGAACAGCAACATCGCCACCCAGCGCTGGTTGGCCGGGTCTTCGGCAATCACCACCCGCAGCAACGGCGCCTGGCCCAGCTGCATGTGCATGGCGCGGGCGTCGAAACGCCGATACAACTGCTCGGTCACCGGCTCGTCGCAAACGTCCAGTTCAACCTGGTTAACCACCAGTTGCGACTGGCGCCAGACCACTTGCACCGGCGCCTCCAACCCTTCCCAGACCACGCTGGTGCGCAGGATGTCATGCCGGTCAACCACGTGCTGCAAGGCCACAACGAACGCGTCCAGGTGCGCGCGCGTGGCCATCGCAAACTGTGAGCGCATCAGGTAAATATCACCCTGGCGCGCGGTGACATGGTGGTAAAAGATGCCTTCCTGAAGCGCCGCCAGCGGGTAAATATCCTGCACATTCGCGGCACCGCCCGGCACCGTGGCAACGATACGGTCGATGGCCGGCTGGCTCAATTCCACCAGCGGCAACATCGACGGCGTGATACGCGTGCAATCGGCGGCGATGGCATTCGCCGGCACGTCGAGGTGCCCGGCACGCTGCGCGGAGTATTCGCCAGCATTGATCAACGCGATCAGCGCAGCCTTGTGCTCACGCAGCGAGGCCAGCACGCCCGGCTCGCTCAATGCCAGCTTGTTGCCCTGCAACACCAGTTGATCGCCCTTGACGGAAAGCTGTACGTCTTTTTCTTTCAGTGTCGCCAACAGTTCGATAACACTCACAGGACCATCTCCATTCGTTGCGTAATAGCCGCGTATTCCCACAGCGCCGAGTGTTCGAACAGCGCCTTGACGTTCGCCTCGATACCCTCTTGGCGTAAGCGCCCGATCAGGCTGACCGCCAGCAGTGAATGGCCGCCCAGCTCAAGGAAGTTGTCGTGGCGGCCCACGCGTTCCACGTTCAGCAGCTCCATCCAGTGCCTGGCCATGGCGATTTCGATGTCGCCTTGTGGTGCTTCGTACGCATGGCTGCGCAGCAAGCCGAGGTCTGGCGCCGGCAAGGCCTTGCGGTCGAGTTTGCCGTTGGGGTTCAACGGCAAGGCGTCGAGGTGCACGAACACCTGCGGCACCATGAACTCGGGCAGTTGCTCAAGCATGTGCGCGCGCAACGCCTCGTTGGCGCTGTGCATGCCGGTGTAATAAGCCACCAGGCGCTTGTCCCCCGGTACGTCTTCGCGAGCGATAACCGTTGCGTCATTCACCTGCGGAAACTCGGCCAGGCGTGCCTGGATTTCACCGAGTTCGATACGCACGCCACGGATCTTCACCTGGTCGTCATTGCGGCCGAGGTATTCGATATTGCCGTCGGGCAAGAAGCGCGCGACGTCGCCGGTGCGGTAAATACGCCCCGGGCTGAACGGGTCCTTGAGGAAACGTTCGGCGGTCAGTTCAGGCCGGTTCAAGTAGCCACGGGCAACTTGCACGCCGCCGATGAACAGCTCACCGCGCACGCCCAGAGGCACCGGCTGCAGTTGCTCGTCGAGGATGTACAGGCGCACGTTGCCGATCGGTTTGCCGATGGGCGTGTTATCCGCGGTCAGCGCACCGCTGCAATCCCACGCCGTCACTTCAATGGCGGCTTCGGTGGGGCCGTAGTGGTTGAGCAAGGCACTGCCCGGCAATTGCGCCTTGAAGCGCCGCACCAGGCTGCCCGGCAATGCTTCACCGCTGCACATCACGCGCACCAGACCGGCGGCCTGGCTGACGTCACCGTGGGCGAGGAAAACATCGAGCATCGACGGCACAAAATGCACGGTGGTGATCTGCTCGGCCTCGATCACCTCGCACAAATAGGCCGGGTCTTTGTGGCCGTCAGGGCGCGCCATGACCAGGCGTGCGCCGGTGAACAGCGGCCAGAAGAACTCCCACACCGACACGTCGAAGCTGAATGGGGTTTTCTGCAACAGCGCGTCCGAGCTGTCCAGACGGTAAGCGTCCTGCATGCACAGCAAGCGGTTGACCACCGGGCTGTGCTCGTTTAGCACGCCCTTGGGTTTGCCGGTGGAGCCTGAGGTGTAGATCACGTAGGCCTGATGCTGCGGGGTCAGGCCCGGCACCTGCGGATTGCCCGCTGACTGCTGTTGCCAGGTGTTCTGGTCGAGGTTCACCACCGGCGCCGCAAGCTCTGCGAGCAAGCCACGCGTGGCGTCTTGCACCACCACCACGGCGGGCGTGCAGTCGTCGAGCATGTAGGCCAGGCGCTCCGGCGGATAGGCCGGGTCCAGCGGTACGTAGCCACCGCCGGACTTGAGGATGGCCAACAAGCCGACGACCATGTCAATGCCACGCTCGACGCAGATAGCCACCCGCGACTCCAACTGCACACCCTGCTCGAGCAGGTGATGGGCCAGGCGGTTGGCGCGCTGGTTAAGCTCGCGGTAGCTCAAGCGCTGACCTTCGGCCTGAACGGCGATGGCGTCCGGTGTGCGCTCAACCTGAGCTTCGAACAGACCATGAATCGTCTGTTGTAGCAGGTAGTCCCTGGCGGTGTCGTTGAAAGTTTCGAGCAGGGTTTCACGTTCGGCGGCCGGCAGCACCGACAGCTGCTGCAAGGTGGTGTGCGGCGCGCTCTCCAGTGCCTCCACCAAGCTGCCCAAGGCGGTTTGCATGTAAGCCGCCACGCGCTCGGCGTCGACACCGGTAGTTTGCACCCCGAGCAGGAAGCCTTCGCCCTGGTCGTCGACCGAGAGCATGCACGGGTAGTTGGTGCGCTCGCGCACTTCAAGTACTTCGGCACCGGCCCAGCACGGCGGCCCTGCACTGTCCAGCAACGGGCTGTGACGGTAATTGAGGATCGAACTGAACAGCGGTAACGACGCCGGCACCGCGCTGCAACGTTGCGCCACCACCAGCGGTGCATGTTCGTGGCCGAGCAGCGCACTCAGCCGTGCATGAGTGGCCCGCACCCCGGCGCGCACATCGTGGGCGCCAACCGCCACGCGCAGCGGCAAGGTGTTGATGAACATGCCCAAGGCACGGTCGGCGCCGTCACCGCTTTGCATGCGGCCCAGCAACACCGTGCCGAACACCACGTCGTCACGCCCACTGACGGCGGCCAGCACACGCGCCCACGCCAAGTGATGCAGGCTGGCGGCGCTGACACCCAAGTGGCGTGCCTGCGCGCGCAGACGCCGGCACAGGCTTGCATCCAGCTGGATCTTGGCCTCTGCGGCCGCCAGACCGTCGCCCTGCACTTCCTGCAAACCAAACGGCAAGGTCGGTTCGTCGACGTCGCCGAGCATTTCGCGGAAGAACGCTTCGTGCGCAGGCTGGCTCACACCGAGCAAGGCTTGGGCCACGTAATTGCGGTACGGCATCGCCGCATCCAGTTGCGCGAAGCCGCCGTTATGGTAGGCGAGCACTTCCTCGTTGATCACATCCAGCGCCGTGTGGTCCATGGCGATGTGGTGGAACAACAACATGGCCAGCCAGCGCTGGTTGGCTTCATCGTGCACGTAAGCCAGGTGCAACAGCGGCGCCTGGCTGAGGTTCAAGCGCACCTGGCGCGGGTCGAAGCGTGCGTGCAATTGCTCCAGCACAGCGCCTTGGGCCGGATCAAAACTGAGGGCTTCCAGCGCCAGTTCGGCGCAACGCAGCACCACTTGCACAGGCTGTTCAAGGTCTTCCCAGAGCACCGCTGTGCGCGTGATGTCATGGCGGTTGATGACGGCCTGCAAGGCCTGCACGAAGGTGTCGAGTTGTTCGCGACTTTGCAGGCTGAAGGTGGCCTGCAACAGGTACGGATCGCCCTGCTCGCTGGTGATGTGGTGGTACAGAATGCCCTGCTGCAACGGCGCCAGCGGGTAAATATCATGCACATTGCGCGCGCCACCGGGCACCCGCGCGACAATCCGCTCAAGCTCGCCCTGGCTCAGTTTGATCAACGGCAGCATGTCGGCGCGAAGCTGCGCGCAGTCGAGCGGAATGCGGTTGGCCGGCACCTGGATTTCACTGCCGCCGCCCACCGCTGCGGCCAGCGCGAGCAACGTCGGTTGGCCGAACAACACGCGCACATCGGCGCTCATGCCGCGCTGGCGCATGCGTTCGATGAGCTTGACCGCCAGCAACGAGTGGCCGCCCAGTTCAAAGAAGTTGTCGTGGCGGCCCACGCGCGCAACGCCGAGCACCTGCGCCCACAGCTCGGCCAGGGTGGTTTCGGTAGCACCTTGCGGCGCTGCGTATTCACGGCTGGCAAACGCGTCGACATCCGGCACCGGCAAGGCACGGCGGTCGAGCTTGCCGTTGGGAGACAGCGGCAGTTTGGCCAACTGCACATAGGCCGCCGGAATCATGTAGTCGGGCAACAGCGCTTGCAAATGCGCGCGCAGGCCGTCAATCCCCGGCAGTACATGCTCGGCCTGCGCCGTGAAGTAGGCGACCAGCCGTTTGTCGCCGGGGCTGTCTTCGCGCACCAATACCGCCGCATCACGAATGCCGGCGTGCTGCGCCAAACGTGCTTCGATTTCGCCAAGTTCCACGCGAAAACCACGGATCTTGATCTGGCCGTCGTTGCGGCCCAAGTAATCGATTTCACCGTTACGCTGGTAACGGCCCAGGTCGCCGGTCTTGTACACACGGCCCTGCGACTGGAACGGGTCAGCGAAGAAACGTTCGGCGGTCAAGTCATCACGGTGCAAATAGCCACGCGCCACGCAGGCACCGCCAATGTAAATCTCGCCGGCCACGCCCAGCGGCACCGGTTGCAGTTGTTCGTCCAGCAGGTAGATGCGCGTATTGGCCACCGGCACGCCAATCGACGGCAGCAGCGGCCATGCGCCAACGTCGCCGTCGAGTGTCAGTGCCGTGGTCACGTGGGACTCGGTGGGGCCGTAATGGTTGTGCAGGCGGCAGCCGGGTAGGCGCTGGAACAGCGCGCGCATCTGCTCACTGATGCGCAATTGCTCACCGGCGGTGATCACATCGCTCAACGCACACGGCAAGCGGCCGAGTTCCGGGGTTTCCGCCACGGCTTCGGCCAGCGCTTGCAGGGCAATGCACGGCAAATACAGGCGCTGGATACCTTGCTCGCAGATATGCCGGAACAGCTCGCGGAAGTTCAGCCGCACATCGCCATGGATCAGCGACAGCTCGCCACCGGCGCACAGGGTGCTGAAAATTTCCTGGAAGGCCACGTCAAAACCCAGCGCGGCAAATTGCAGGGTGCGCTGGGCCGGTCGGCCGTCGGTCAGGGTTTGCGCGATCTGCCACTGCATCAGGTTAACCAGCGGGCCGTGCGGCATGGCCACGCCCTTGGGCTGGCCGGTGGAACCGGAGGTGTAGATCACGTAGGCGAGCGCAT
Organism: Pseudomonas sp. ICMP 460; assembly: GCF_002723595.1. Classification (NCBI taxonomy): domain Bacteria; kingdom Pseudomonadati; phylum Pseudomonadota; class Gammaproteobacteria; order Pseudomonadales; family Pseudomonadaceae; genus Pseudomonas; species Pseudomonas sp. ICMP 460. Next base: position 14,755 of record NZ_LKBR01000039.1, on the reverse strand, counting down.
CGGCGTTAACCCCGCTGACCTGCGGGTTGTACTCTGGCTGCTCGTGAATACCGTTGACCGCACGCGCCTGCGCGTCCAACAGCAACACCTGCGACAGCGACGGCGTAAAGCGCTGTTGCAGGCGCTGTTGGGTCAGCAAGACTTTGGGCGCGCTGTCTTGCAGCATGTAGGCCAGGCGTTCGTCGGGGTAGGCTGGGTCCAGCGGCACGTAACCGGCGCCCGCCTTGAGGATGCCCAGCAGGCCGGCGATCATTTCCAGGCTGCGCTCGGCACAGATCGCCACCCGATCATTGGCGCCGATGCCTTCGGCGATCAGCCGGTGGGCGATCTGGTTGGCCAGCGCGTTCAACGCGCCGTAGCTCAGCGATTGGTCTGCGTAGGTGACCGCTATCGTCTCGGGCTGGCGCAGCGCCTGCGCTTCGAACAGCACGTGCACGCTCGGGGTGACGGGGTAGTCGGCATCAAACGCGTTGAACGCCGCCAGCAGCAATTGCTGCTCGGCGCGCGGCAGCATCACAAGGCTGTGCAGCGCCTGCTCCGGCTGGTGTTCCAGGGCGTCCGCGATGGCTTCCAGTACTCGGTGCATATAGCCGCAGACGCGCTGCGGGTCGACGCCCGCCACCGCCTGCACGCTGAGACCGAAGGCGTCGCCCAAGTCGTCGACCGAGAGCATCAGCGGGAAATTGGTGCGTTCCTCGCCGCCGAGCATTTCGACACCGGCCCAGTTCAGTGCCTTGCCGGCGTCCGCCGCCGATTGCGCGCCCACCGCCGCGTGCCGGTAGTTGAGCAACGCGCTGAACAACGGCGTGGGCGCGGCAACGCCACTGCAGCGTTGCGCCAGTGACAACGGCGCGTGCTCATGGCCGAGCAACGCGGCCAAGCGTGCGTGGGTGGTTTTCAAGGCGCGTTCAACGCCCTGCTCGCCCGCTTCAACGCGCAGCGGCAAGGTATTGATGAACATGCCAAAGGCACGGTCGGCATCCTCGCCGCTGCTCAGGCGGCCCATCAACACGGTGCCGAACACCACGTCGCGGCGACCCGACAAATGCCCGACCACTTGGCCCCAGGCCAAGTGGTGCAGGCTGGCATTGCTCACGCCCAACCGGCGAGCCTGCGCGCGCAGGCGCTGGCTCAACTGCGGCGCTACCGGCAAGCTCGCCTGCTCGATGCCCAGGCCATCGCCTTGCACATCTTGCAGGCCGAACGGCAGGCTCGGCTCGTCGACGTCGGCAAGCATGTCGCGAAAGAACGCCTCATGGCTTGCCTGGCTGGTGCCCAGCCGGGTTTGCGCCACGTAGTTGCGGTATGGCACCGACGGCGTCAACTGGTCGCCGCGCCCGTGCAAAAACGCTTCGATTTCCTGGCCAAGCAGCGCCAGCGAGGTGGCGTCATCGATCAGGTGATGGAACTGCAACACCGCGACCCAGCCGCCGCCCGCCAGGTCTTCGGCAACATTCAGCGCCATCATCGGCGCCCGGGTAAGGTCCATGCGCGTGTGGCGCGGGTCGAAGCGCTCCTGCAATTGGGTCACAACATCCTTGGGCGACGCCTGCAACTGCACGTACTGCACCGGCAGGCGCGCTTCGCGCCAGACCACTTGTACCGGTTCGTCCAGGCCTTGCCACGCCACCGACGTACGCAGGATGTCGTGGCGCGCGATGACCTGTTGCAAGGCTTCGGCAAAATCCGCCACCTGCTCGCGGCTGCGCATGCGCAGCACAGCTTGCAGCAGGTACGGGTCGCCGTCGGTGCTGGTTTGGTGGTGAAACAGGATGCCCTCCTGCAACGGCACCAATGCGTAGATGTCTTGCACATTGGCAACGCCGCCCGGAATACCGGCGACGATCAGGTCGATCTGTTCTTGGGGTAACTCAACCAGCGGCAGCATGTGCGGGGTGATGCGGCTGCAATCGTCCGGGATCAGATTGGCCGGCACCTGCACTTGGTGCCGGCTGCCTGCGGCGGCTGCCAGCGCAACCAGCGTGGGTTGGCCGAACAGCACGCCGACGTCAGCATTCAGGCCGACTTGGCGCATGCGTTCGATCAGCTTGACCGCCAACAGCGAATGGCCGCCCAGCTCGAAGAACTGGTCGTGGCGCCCTACCCGCTCGACGCCGAGCAGCTCGCCCCACAGGCGTGCCAACGTAGTTTCCAGCGCACCTTGCGGTGCCTCGTAGTCACGCCGGGCGAAGGCATTGTTGTCCGGCGCGGGCAAGGCTTTGCGGTCGAGCTTGCCGTTGGTGGTCAGCGGCAACTGTGTGAGCATCACAAACGCGCCGGGCACCATGTAGTCGGCCAGCGACACCTGCAACTGCGCGCGTAAATCGGCCGCACTCAGGTCGGCACCGTCGGCGGCGATCAGGTAGGCCACCAAACGCTTTTCGCCGGGTTCATCTTCGCGGGCAATCACCACCGCCTCGCGTACGCCCTCACAGGCGGCAAGACGCGCTTCAATCTCGCCCAACTCGATACGGAAACCACGGATTTTCACCTGGTCGTCGTTGCGCCCCAAGTACTCGATAGTGCCATTTGCCTGCCAGCGGCCAAGGTCGCCCGTGCGGTACATGCGCGCACCCGGCGTGCTGTCAAAAGGGTCGCTGAGGAAACGCTCGGCGTTCATTTGCTGCCGGTTCAGGTAGCCGCGCGCCACGCCCGCACCGCCGACATACAACTCGCCCTCGACGCCGTGAGGTACTTGTTGGCCTTGGGCGTCAAGCACATACAGGCGCAGGTCGGGGATACGCACACCGATCGGGCTGGTGCCCACTCGTTGCGCGTCTTCGGGCTGCAATGGGCGATAGGTGACGTGCACCGTGGTTTCGGTGATGCCGTACATGTTGACCAGTTGCACAGCGGCGTTGGCCGCACGCGCATACCAGGGTTTGAGAATTCCCGGCTCCAGGGCTTCACCGCCGAAGATCACCTGGCGCAGCGAATGCGTGAGCGGGCTTTGGCCCTGCGCAGCGATCAGCGAGCGGAAGGCGCTTGGGGTCTGGTTGAGGACCGTGACGCCGGCGTTGCACAGCAGCGCGTAGCAGTCATCCGGCGAGCGGCTGGTGAGCTGTGGCACCACCAACAACGCACCGCCATGCACCAGCGCGCCCCAGATTTCCCAGACCGAGAAGTCAAACGCAAACGAGTGGAACAGCGCCCACACGTCCTGATGATTGAACTTGAACCAGCCTTGCGTGGCCGAGAACAGCCGCGCCACGTTGCGGTGTTCGATCATCACGCCCTTGGGCAAGCCGGTGGAGCCGGAGGTGTAGATCACGTACGCCAGGTTCGCCGACGTCAGGCCCGGCACCTGCGGGTTGCTCAACGCCTCTGCCGGGCCATCGATGGCTTGCAGGTCGATCACCGCCACCGACAGCTCGGCGACCCGTGCCGCCGTTGCGGGCTGCACCAGCACCGCGAACGGTGCACTGTCTTGCAGCGTGTAGCTGATGCGTTCCTGCGGATACGCCGGGTCAATCGGCACATAACCGGCGCCCGCCTTCAGAATGCCGAGCAAGCCCACAATCATGTCGAGGCCGCGCTCCACGCAAATCGCCACCCGGTCATCTGGGCGCACGCCCAGGTTCAGCAGGCGGTGAGCGACCTGGTTGGCGCGCTGGTTCAATTCGCTGTAGCTCAAGCGCTGCTCTTCAAACACCACGGCGGTGGCATCCGGGCGGGCCGCAGCCTGGCCTTCAAACAGGCCATGCAGCGTGTCAGCGCTAGGGTATGAACCCACCTCGGCATTCCACTGTTGCAGCAACGCGCGGTCGGCCTCGGTGCACAGCGAGAAATCACCCACCGCCAGGTCGGCATTCGCCAGCGCCTGCTCCAGCACGTACGTGAAGCGCTCGGCCAAGGCCTCGATTTCATCAGCATTGAAATACGCTTGGTTATAGACGAAGTGCGCCCACGCCTTATCCTTGTAGTTGCTTGCCCGCAAGTGAAACGCCAGGGGCATTTGCTCGTGATTATTGGTGACTTTGACCAGGTCGCCACGCTGCCCGGCAAACTGGAACGGGTGGTCATCCTGCTCGTAGGACAGGGTCAGGTCGAACAGTTGCCCTGCTTCCGGGCGCAGGTTCATCTCGCTGAGCGGGAAGCGCTGGTGACGGTAATCCTGCTTGAGCACATCGCGCACTGCGCAAATCACTTCGCCAAAGCTCAGCTCGCGGCCCAGGCTGAAGCGCACGGCGCTGACCTGGGTGAACATGCCGAGGGTGCCCTTGAATTTGGCCGTACGGTTGAGCAACGGCAGGCCCACCACCCACTCATCACGCTGCGTAACGCGGGTGAAGTAGACGTACATCGCCGCCAGCAACACGTGGTAGGTCGAGGCCTGAAAGTCTTTTGCCAACTCGCCCATGCGCGCGTGCAGCGCCACCGGGAATGGCCGTATGTAATGACAGCCTGGCGCCTTGCCCTTGGCAAAGTGATCATGGTGACGCGCGGCAAACAGCGGCTCCGGCAGCGTCTGGTACTTCGCCTGCCAGTAGTCGCGGTCTTTGGCGTAACGGGCCGATTCGCGATAGCGCGCGTCGTCGAAGATGAAGTCGACGTAAGACGTCGCCTGCATGTCGGGCTGCTGCTCTTCGGCCAGGCGCGTGTAGATGCCACCCAACGATTGCAGCATTTCACCAAAAGCCCACCCATCCAGGATGATGTGGTGGGCATGGTTGCCGAAGTAGTAATGCGCCTCGCCCAGCTTGATCAGGAAAAAGCGAAACAGCGGCGCCTCGGTCAAGCAGAACGGCCTGGCCATCTGCTGCTCTACCAGCGCCACGGCGCTAGCGGCAGGATCATCCCGATCAGACAGGTCAAACAGCGGCACCTCGACCGGCACCGCGTCCGCAATGTACTGCAGCGGCACGCCATCGGCGTCGGTTTCATTCAGTAGCGTAAGGCGTAGCGCGTCATGTTTGGCCACCAGCCACTCGACGGCGCGCTGCATCAGGTGCGCGTTGACCGGGCCGTTGAGTTCCAGGTAGGCACCGATGTTGTACAGCGGCGAATCCGCTTGGCTGATCTGGTCCAGCCAGATAGCTTTTTGCGCGGCGGTCAGGGGCAACGTGCGGGGCATCTGGATAAGCGAATTCATGCAACCACCTGCGCGACAAAACGTGCGATGACAACGGTGTTTGAAAGGAGCTTTTTCGCGACGAGGTCGCCCATGGCAACTGCAGAAAAACGTTTCATAAAATCCTTCTCAGAGTTTTTTCAGTGCCACCTGAATCACCGCGCAACAACGATTGAGGTTGAGGCGAAACTCAGCGTTTTTGTCACTAAAATGTCAGGTTTGTAGGGCGGCTCAGACACTCGCCAATTCTGCAAAAAACCACCGGACGGCCACGCACAGGCGTCACCTGAAGACGGTATTGGCAAATTTAAGCACCGGCCTTTTGGGCTGTATGTCACCCGAATCCGTGACATTCACGGGACAGTGAAATATTTCGCAATTAACAATCTATGCTGTTGTTTTATATAGATTTTAAAATCCATAAAAACAAAACGCCCGCGACCAAAAGGGTGGCGGGCGTCAGGCAATCGGGCGAACAAGTACAGCGTTTTACATCAGGCGCGCCGATCCTGCGCAATGAGGCTCACGTCGGACACAATGTGCCCATCGACCAACTTGACGATACGGTCGGCCAGTTGGAAGTATTGATCGTCGTGGGTGATGATCAGCACGGTCTTGCCGCGACGCTTGAGGTCGGGCAGCAACTCTTCATAGAAGAAGCGCTTGAACGGTGGGTCCTGGTCCGCTGCCCACTCATCCAGCACGTACACCGGGCGGTCTTCCATGTAGGCGCAGACCAACGCCAGGCGTTTTTGCTGGCCGTAGGACAACTCTTTGGTGGTGGAATAACCCAGCCCGTCGATCTTGATTTTGTCTTCCAGGCCCAGCGTGGCCAGGTACTTTTGCGCCAGCGCCGGGCTTGCCTCTTCGCCATCCGGCCCGATCAGCCGGTTGAACAGGTGGAAATCGCTGAACACGGCGGAAAACAGGTCACGGTAATCGCTGCGGGTTTCGTCGGTCACCGCCACGCCGTCGACCAGAATCTCGCCCGCCTGCGGCACATACAATCCGCACAAGGCCTTGACCAGCGTGCTTTTACCGCAGCCATTGCCGCCGATGATGTAGACCAACTCACCGCTGTTGATCGTCAGGTCGACAGGCCCGAGGGCAAAACCGCGCTCGGCATCCGGGCCCTGGTAATTCATCACCACACCCTTGAGCGCGATGTGTTGCCACTGCTTGATGTGCGCAAGGCGCAGCACATTGGAGGTGTCCGGCTCAGCCGAATCAGCATGCCGCTCATTGATCTGAAAGCCGAATTCCGCCAGCCGACTGACCGCAATCCGGCCCTGCGCGACAACCGGCATCGCACTGATCAGTAGCCCCAACGGCCCCAGAATGTAAAGCACGGTTAACACACTCGCGGTCATCACTTGACTGTCGGTGACCATCAAGAACGGCAGGGCGAATACCAGGCTGCCGATCAACAGCGACTGAGTGAGCAAGCCCATGTTCTCGGCGCCGAGGTACCACATGTGCTCGATGAAATTGAACCGTGCCACCCGCGTGGACGACTCTTTGATGGCGGAACGCGCGAACCAGCGGCGGCGAATGCCATTCAGCTTGAGCTCCTTGAGGCCGAACACCAGGCCATGCGTGTGTTCGTTGAACGCGGTGAATTCGTCACGCACGCGGCCGGTGAACTTCACGCCGCCCAAGAACAGAAAAACGTACAGCATGGCGCCGACGACCAGCAGCCCCAAGGTCACGGCAAATACCGTCCATGACAGGTAGGCGAGGTACGCCAGGCCGACCATGAACACGGTCGACTCGACCAGTATCGCCGGCATCACCAGCAGCGTTGCGTTGAGCTGCGGAATGTCGGTGGTCAACAGCGTCAGCACATTCGGCGGGCCGCGACGGTCGACTTCTTCAAGCGGCGATGCGAGGATTTTCTGGCACAAGGCAATGCGCAAGCGCGTCATTAATTTCATGTTGGCGTACGCGGGAAACAAGGTCGCCGCATTGCGAAACGCCAACGCCAGCGCACTCAGGCCAATAAACCAGTACAGCAAGTGCAGCCGCGAGCCTTGCTCATAAATCGCCTGATTAACCACGTTAATGACGGCGATCGCTGCCACGCCGCTGACGATGCCGGTGATCAATGAAAAGAACGCCAGCCAGGGATGGTTTTGCCACAGCAGGCGCAAGACCGAGCCTGGCTTGGGCGGGTTCTCATGCTCTTTTTTCATGGATTCATTCCTCAAATACACTCAAGACCGGGACAGACCCGTCAGGCAAACCGCTCCAACCGGCCAGGGTGCCGGGGCTGCCAAGTGTACGGATTGCTTGAAAATCGGCTGTCCCCCAAAGCCTGTACAAAACGTTTTTCGAGGAAAAGCGTGGCGTATTGGAGGGTTTCGCAGCGGCGTTGCAGTCTTCGTTTAATGCCCGCAGACATGTCCCAGCTTTCCATTACAGACCAGGCCAGCGTGCATGAGGCCTAATGCCGACCCAGACAGTAAGACTTAAAGGAGGGAGCAATGGTTTTCCTCTCAATGCCTCCGACGCTGAACACAATGTCGATATCAAGGATGATTGGACTATGGACCTGACCAGCAGTATTCAAAATGCTGATAGCCCGCACTTCTATTTCATACTCGGCGAGTTGATTTCCAGTACTGATCAGGACCTGTTCGCGCTCAACATGTTGAAGCTGGTCGGCAAGTTATTGCCCATCACCGCGCTGACGCTCAGCGAGTGGGCGATTGATGACGCGCAGGCGATGCTGTTGGACATCAAGGAACTCGGCAGCTCGGGCGACCCAACGGTCATCCCGCCGCCTCAATGCACCCGCCACCATTACGATCATCCGTTGTTAAAAGAGATGTTTGAAATGGAGGACTCGTTGCTGATCCGTGCGAATAACCGGGGCAACGCAGCCAATGGCGCTACCTCCAGGGTCGCGGCTCACCAGTGCATGCTGGTGTCGCGCAAAGCCAAGCGCCGCTGTGTGGTGACCTTATATCGGTCTCACACGCTGCGTGATTTTTCACTGACTGAGCTGTCGCTGCTCAAGAACCTCTCTGAAGCGCTGCTGCCACTGATCGAAAGCTACGCGCAGTTCAGTCGCCAGAGCACGCTGAAAAGGCTCGGCAGTTGGATGACCACCCCGGTTTCCGCCAATGAACACACTCAGATGCAGCACGAGTTCCAGAATCGCCTGATGCTGAGCGACATCACGTTATCCACCCGCGAGCAGGAAGTGTGCCTGGGCCTGCTGATCGGTGAAACCGTGCCGGAAATAGCGGAAAAACTCAGTCTTAAAAAAAGCTCCATCGAAACCTATCTCAAGCGCGCGACAGCAAAGCTTGGGGTCAGCGGTCGACATGGCCTGACCAAATGGATGGTCGGTGCCTAGCAGAACTCAACAAGCGGGTTGCTCAGGCATGCCCGGGTCCCTTTCAGATGAGGCTGGTCAATGAACACGTTTCCTTTGTCTTTGCTGACAGTTGCACTGCTGCTGAGCGGCTGTTCGCTTATCCCCGACTATCACCAGCCCGACGCGCCGGTAGCCGCGCAGTTTCCGCAAGGCCCGGCGTATGGCGATTCGGCTAAAACCGTGAATGCAGCGGCTGCCAGGCAAGGGTGGCGCACGTTGTTTCACGACCCGGCATTGCAGGAATTGATTCAGGCGGCCTTGACCAATAACCGCGACCTGCGCGTTGCCGCGCTGAACGTCGAGGCGTTCAGGGCGCAGTATCAGATCCAGCGCGCCGACCTGTTCCCGGCTATTTCGGCGAATGGCAGCGGCAGCCGTCAGCGCTTGCCGGCCAGCATCACGCAGACCGGCAAGCCGTCGATCAGCTCGACGTATTCGGCGACACTCGGCATCAGTTCTTATGAACTGGATTTTTTCGGGCGTATCCGCAGCCTCAGTGAACAGGCAATGCAGAAGTACCTGGCCACCGAGCAAGCACAACGCAGCGCTGAATTGAGCCTGGTGGCGAATGTGGCGAATGCCTACCTGACCTGGCGCGCCGACCAGGAGCTGTTGGGGCTGACCCGCGAGACCCTGGAGTCTTACGAGGAAAGCCTGCGCTTGACCACCAGCAGCCTGCAGGCAGGCGTCTCGTCTTCGCTGGATGCGGCCCAGGCACAAACCCGTGTCGAAAGCGCGCGTACCGACTTCGCGCGTTATCAACGCCAAGTGGCACAGGACCTCAACAGCCTGACCCTGTTGGTCGGGGGCGCGTTGCCGGCGTCGTTGCCGGCAAGGCCGCTGGCCAGCGACCTGGTGGCCCAGATGCCGTCAGGCTTGCCCTCGGACCTGCTGCAACGACGTCCGGATATTCTGCAGGCCGAATACGAACTTAAAGCGGCCAACGCCAATATTGGTGCGGCCCGCGCAGCATTTTTCCCGAGTGTGAGCCTGACCGCGAATGCGGGCGCGTCGAGTGCCGAGCTGTCCAGCTTGTTCAAAGGCGGCTCCGGCAGTTGGACCTTTCAGCCGCAGATCAGCCTGCCGATTTTCAACGCCGGCAGCCTTCGCGCCAGCCTCAACTACTCCAAACTGCAAAAAGACATCAGCGTCGCCCAGTATGAAAAGGCGATTCAGACGGCATTCCGCGAAGTCGCCGACGGCTTGGCGGCACGCAAGACCTATGACGAGCAATTGAATGCACAACGCGACCTGGTGGCGGCGAACCAGAACTATTACAACCTCGCCGAGCGCCGCTATCGCCTCGGCGTCGACAGCAACCTGGTGTTTCTTGACGCACAACGTTCGCTGTTCGCCTCCCAACAGGCATTGATCACTGACCGTTTGGCGCAGTTGGTTGCCGAGGTGAATTTGTACACCGCGCTGGGCGGCGCATGGGCAGAAGCCAAACCGCTGGTCGTCGCCGAGACACGCCCATGAGCACCTTTGAGCCTGGCCAATATGTGCGCCTGCGCTCGGGCGGCAAGCGGATGCTGGTCATACACGTGCTGGAAACCGCGCAATTGACCAACACGTCACTGGTGCCCTGTGAGTATCAGGTAAAAAACCGCAAAACCCTGGGGTTCTACATCGCCGCCAACCTGCGGCTGGCGGACGCCCCGGCCTCGCCCGGCAATGCTGTTTGAAACCCCCGCCAACCCTGCACTTTCCGGCCGTGCCGCCTTGACCCTGAGAGCCCCGCCATGCCCCGCGTTTCCCGCAAACAAGCCGATCTCAACCGTGAAATCATCGTCGAGGCCGCCACCCATTTATTCCGCGAGCGCGGCCTGCACGGCATCAGTTTGTCGCAAGTAATGGCCGCTGCCGGCATGACCCACGGTGGTTTCTACGGGCATTTTTCGTCCAAGCAAGCCCTCGCCATCGAAGCGTGCCAACGTGCACTCGAGAAATCGAACCAGGGCTGGCAGGAAAACATCAGCCGCAGTGATGATTCTGAGGCCGCGCGCGACGCCATCCTGCACGCGTACTTATCGCCAGCCCATCGCGACAACCCGGGCGATGGCTGCGCAATAGCGGCGTTTACCCCCGGTATGTGCTACGAGCCCGCCGGCACAATGTTGCAGCACGCGTTTATCGAAGGCGTAGAACACTCGCTAGCGATATTTGAGCAGCTTGAGGATGAAGACCGCCAGGCCTCGCTGGCCAGGTACGCGATGATGATCGGCGCCCTGACCCTCTCTCGTGCGACTCGCGGCAATGGCTTGTCAGACGAATTCCTCGATGCAGTGCGAAACACTCTGCTGCCAGATAGCACGTCACAAGCACACGTTCCTGCCTGCTAGGGATGCCTTTCGCAGAAAACCTGTGCTGGATGAACGGTCGGTAAATTCAGAAAGGCCTTACGAAAGAAGAAAGTTTTTTACCTCAACAAAACGCTGCTTCTTACAAATACCGCATACTCATCCTCTAAAGCCCTTCAGGATGCGCCTTCCGATGCCCACCACTGTTCTGGTCCTGGTTGAAACCATTAACGACTACCTGCCAATCATCGAGAGTAATGACTTTCATGTGATTCTGGCGCCCACGCCCGCAGAGCGCGCTCAGGCGATCAAGGCCCACGGCGGGCAGATCAAGGCCGTCGTAACGCGTGGGCCGTTGGGCCTGTATGCCGAAGAAATCGCTGCGCTGCCGTTGCTCGAAATCATCTGCGTGATCGGTGCCGGCTACGAACATGTCGACCTGCAAGCGGCGAGCAATCGCGGGATCGTCGTCACCAACGGCGCCGGGGTGAATGCGCCGACGGTGGCCGATCACGCGATGGCGCTGCTGTTGTCGCTGGTGCGCGGCATTCCCCAGACCGATGCAGCGGTGCGCCGCAGCGAATGGCCGAAGGTGATGCGCCCTTCCCTGGGCGGCAAGCAACTGGGCATTCTCGGGCTCGGCGCGGTGGGCATGGAGATCGCCAAACGTGCTGCCCTCGGCTTCGGCATGCAGGTGAGTTATCACAACCGTCAGCCGCGCGATGATGTGGACTACACCTACTGCGCCACCGCCGTGGAGTTGGCGCGCACCGCCGACTTTTTGATCCTCGCCACCCCCGGCGGCGCAAGTACTCGCCATTTGATTGATCGCCACGCGCTGGACGCGTTGGGGCCGAACGGCTACCTGGTGAATATCGGGCGCGGCAGCGTCGTGGTGACTGCCGACCTGGTGTCGGCCCTTGAGCAACGGCGCATCGGCGGCGCGGCGCTGGATGTGTTCGACGACGAGCCTAAAGTGCCCGACGCCCTCAAGCGCCTGAGCAATACCGTGCTCACCTCGCATGTGGCCGGGCTGTCGCCGGATGCGGCGCATGACACCGTGCAGCGCGTGGCCGACAATCTGGTGGAATATTTCGCCGGGCGCCCGGTACTGACCCCGGTGGCGCTACCCACGCGCAACTGAGCGTTGCTTAAATGACCGATCAGGCACGCTGATCGTGCGCCAACACGCTAACCTATTAAGCCGCCCCGACCTTGTCGCTGGGCGGTGCTGCGCATTAGATTAACCAATAGTCCAAGGCCTACAGAATAAGCAGAAGGGATAAGTATGGCGCTGAACGACCAATCGACGCAGATTCGCCCTGGCGAAGAACTTGATGCCAACCTCATCGATCCCTACCTTAAAGCGCACATTCCGGGCTTGAGCGGCACGCTCAAGATCAGCCAGTTTCCCGGTGGTGCGTCGAACCTGACCTACTTGCTGGAATACCCGGGCCAGGAATTTGTGTTGCGGCGCCCGCCGTTTGGCCACAAGGCCAAGTCTGCCCACGACATGGGCCGCGAGTACCGCATTCTCAATCAGCTTAAAGACGGTTTTCCGTATTGCCCCAAGGCCTACGTGCACTGCACCGACGCGTCGGTGATCGGCGCCGAGTTCTATGTGATGGAACGCGTCAACGGCATCATCCTGCGCTCCGACCTGCCGGCTGAACTGGGCCTGGATGCGAGCAAAACCGAGGCGCTGTGCAAGAGCTTTATCGACAAATTCGTCGAACTGCATCAGGTCGACTACAACGCGTGTGGCCTGGCCGACCTGGGCAAGCCTGAAGGGTACGTGCAACGGCAGATTCGCGGCTGGAGCGAGCGTTATGAAAAAGCCCTGACCCCCGACGCACCGCGCTGGGAAGCCGTGCGCGCGTGGCTCAACGACAAGATGCCGGCCGACCACCCGACCTCAAGCATCGTGCACAACGATTACCGCTTCGACAACGTGATTCTCGACCCGCACAACCCGATGCAGATCATCGGCGTGCTGGACTGGGAACTGACCACCCTCGGCGACCCGCTGATGGACTTGGGCAACACCCTCGCCTACTGGATCGAAGCCTGCGACCCTGCGCCGGTGCAACTGATGCGTCGCCAACCGAGCAACGCCCCCGGCATGCTCACCCGCCGCGAGTTCGTCGATTACTATGCCGAACGCTCGGGCATTCAGATCGACAATGTCGACTTCTACTACACCTACGGCCTGTTTCGCCTGGCCGGTATTGTGCAGCAGATCTATTACCGCTTCTTCCATGGCCAGACCCAGGACAAACGCTTTGCGCAGTTCATCCACATGAACGCGTTGCTGGAGCAGATGAGCCTGAACGTCATCGGCAAATCCGCGCTCTGAGCGCATATAAAAAGGAACCCCCATGTCCAAGACCAACCTGTTCGACCTCGACGGCAAGATCGCTTTTGTTTCCGGCGCCAGCCGCGGTATCGGTGAGGCCATCGCCAAGTTGCTGGCCCAGCAAGGCGCGCATGTGATTGTGTCCAGCCGCAAGCTGGAAGGCTGCCAGCACGTGGCGGATGCGATCATCGAAAGCGGCGGCAAAGCCACCGCGGTGGCGTGCCACATCGGTGAAATGGAGCAGATCACTCAGGTGTTCGCCGGCATCCGCGAACAGTTTGGCCGGTTGGATATTCTGGTCAACAATGCCGCGACCAACCCGCAATTCTGTAACGTGCTGGACACCGACCTCGGTGCGTTCCAGAAGACGGTTGACGTGAATATTCGCGGTTATTTCTTCATGTCGGTAGAAGCCGGCAAGCTGATGCGCGAGAACGGCGGCGGCAGCATCATCAACGTGGCGTCGATCAACGGCGTTTCGCCGGGCGTGTTCCAGGGTATCTATTCGGTTACCAAAGCCGCGGTGATCAATATGACCAAAGTGTTTGCCAAGGAATGCGCAGCCTTTGGCATCCGTTGCAACGCCCTGCTGCCCGGCCTGACCGACACCAAATTCGCCTCGGCGCTGGTCAAAAACGATGCGATCCTGAAAATGGCGCTGGCGCAGATCCCGCTTAAACGTGTGGCCGACCCCAGCGAAATGGCTGGCGCGGTGTTGTTTCTGGCCAGCGATGCATCAAGCTACACCACCGGCGTTTCGCTGAACGTAGACGGTGGTTTCCTGTCCTGATCAAGTGCTGCATGTGGGAGGGAGCTTGCTCCCGATAGCGCTAGCCCGGTCGGCTTTTGCATTGACTGACACACCGCTATCGGGAGCAAGCCCCCTCCCACAGAGGCAGCGTTCATCCCGATGTTGTTGCGACGGGCAAACGCAAATACCATAGCCAATAAAGATCAAAATGTGGGAGGGGTTTTGCTCCCGATAGCGCTAGCCCGGTCGGCTTTTGCATTGACTGACACACCGCTATCGGGAGCAAGCCCTCTCCCACAGAGGCAGCGTTCATCCAGATGTTGTTGCGACGGGCAAACGCAAATACCACAGCCAATAAAGATCAAAATGTGGGAGGGGTTTTGCTCCCGATAGCGCTAGCCCGGTCGGCTTTTGCATTGACTGACACACCGCTATCGGGAGCAAGCCCCCTCCCACTTTGCTCCCGATAGCGCTAGCCCGGTCGGCTTTTGCATTGACTGACACACCGCTATCGGGAGCAAGCCCCCTCCCACAGAGGCAGCGTTCATCCAGATGTTTTTGCGACGGGCAAACGCAAATACCACAGCCAATAAAGATCAAAATGTGGGAGGGGTTTTGCTCCCGATAGCGCTAGCCCGGTCGGCTTTTGCATTGACTGACACACCGCTATCGGGAGCAAGCCCCCTCCCACAGAGGCAGCGTTCATCCAGATGTTTTTGCGACGGGCAAACGCAAATACCACAGCCAATAAAGATCAAAATGTGGGAAGGGTTTTGCTCCCGATAGCGCTAGCCCGGTCGGCTTTTGCATAGACTGACACACCGCTATCGGGAGCAAGCCCCCTCCCACAGAGGCAGCGTTCATCCAGATGTTGTTGCGACGGGCAAACGCAAAT
>NZ_LKBR01000038.1:0-27242 GCF_002723595.1 Pseudomonas sp. ICMP 460 | reverse complement strand
CCCGCTCCGTAATATCTGCGTTCGGCCAGCGTGGTTTAACGGGGCGCCTTAGATCAAGATCACAAGCAGGCGGCCTGAAAGCCGGCCCAATCTCACATGCTGAATGCGACCAAATGTGGGAAATTCTATGGCTGAAAAAGCGGGACGCAGAGCGTCCGGAGCGGCATTACCACGCAGAGCGTGGGAACGATCATCCCCCAAGCGGAATGTGGTCAAACTGTGGGAGGGGGCTTGCTCCCGATGGCGGTGGGTCAGTCAACTCATGTATCAACTGTAAAACTGCTATCGGGAGCAAGCCCCCTCCCACAGAAAGCAAAAAAAAAGCAGATCTGCTTTGTTCTCCAGAGCCGCCTTTGATCTGCTTCTGATCCGCTTCAACCACTCAGGTCGGCTTTCAGGCCGCCGTGCTCTTGATCTTTGTGATCTTGATCTGAAAAGCGCCCCGTTAAACCACGATGGCCGCACGCAGGCTTGAATCCGTGGGTAACCCGGCAGGACGCCGGGTTAGCCGCGCNAGCCGCGCTGGGCCAAGGATGGCCCATCGCGGCGGCCCACGGATTCAAGCCTGCGGGCGGGCACACCGAGCCTAAGCGAGGTGCCGAGTGGTGGGGCAAGAGCGTTTTGGTTACTTTTGCGCTTTTCAAAAGTGACTCGCTGTAAGAGCGAAACCGATACAAGCCATCACCCAAACAACGGATATGCACGAAAACCCAAAGAACACCCCAAGCCCGCTCGCCGCGCGACAGCGCCACATCAAAAAAGCAGATCTGCAGCATACGCTGGGCCTGCCCCATCAGCTCTTGTGCAATTTGCTCATCAGTTGCGCCTCGGCATGGGTCAACCCACACGACTGGGTCAGCTCATCCACCGTAGCCCCCATGCCCACCAACTTCGCCGCCTGAGCGAAAGACAGGCTGGAGGGATCACGCTGCTCAATCTGCGCCACCTTATCCGGCAACGGCGCCAGAATTGCGCGCAGCTCATGCACCTCATCCCCCACCCGCACCGCACTCTGCTGGAAGTGATCAACGCGCTTGACCAACTCCAGAATGCGCCGGTCACGCACCGCATCGCGCTCAGCCTGTTGCAGGGCCAACTCTCGCTGCTGGCGCATATAGCGCAGCGCAAACGCCAACGTCCCGGCCCACAACAGGGCCAGGACAATTACTGCGGCTTCAAAGAACAATCAGATGTTCTCCAGATCCGACCACTCTTCTTCGCTCATCATCTTGTCCAGCTCAACCAGAATCAGCAGTTCGCCGTTCTTGTTGCACACGCCCTGGATAAACTTGGCGGATTCTTCGTTGCCAACGTTCGGCGCGGTTTCCACTTCCGATTGGCGCAGGTAAACCACTTCGGCCACGCTGTCGACCATGATCCCGACCACTTGCTTGTCGGCTTCGATGATGACGATACGGGTGTTGTCGTTAACCTCGGTCGGCACCAGGCCAAAACGCTGGCGCGTGTCGATGACCGTGACCACATTACCGCGCAGGTTGATGATGCCCAGCACGTAGCTTGGCGCACCCGGCACCGGCGCAATCTCGGTGTAGCGCAACACTTCCTGCACGCGCATCACGTTGATGCCATACGACTCGTTGTCCAGTTTGAAGGTAACCCATTGCAGAATCGGATCATCTAAACCTTGTGCGGACGCTGACTTGTTCATACCCCTGACCCCTTCAAAATTGGCCACGCACCAGCGCGGCCCTTATTGTTCAATCAACTGCGTTTGTTTTGCGGCATCGACTTCACGGCACCACTGGCGATCAATTCGGCCAACTCGGCGACATCCAGCAATGCACACATATGCTCAATCACGGTGCCCGCCAACCATGGCCGCTGGCCTCGCTGGCTGCGCCATTTGATTTCGTTAGGGTCCAGGCGCAACGAGCGGCTGACTTGATGCACCGCCAGCCCCCACTCATAGCCCTGCACCGAGATCACGTACTGCAAACCCTCGCGAAAGTCATCGCGGTAGCGGTCGGGCATTACCCAGCGCGCGGTGTCCAGCACCTTGAGGTTGCCGGCCTGGCTGGGCAGGATGCCGAGAAACCACTCCGGTTGCCCGAACAGCGGCGTCAGTTCCTGGCCTTGCAAAGAATAGATCGATCCGAGGCACACCAGCGGCACCGCCAGGGTTAGCCCGGCGACGTCGAACAGCAGGCACTCGAACGGCTCGGCAGCCCATGCCGGGCGCCCGTCACCGTTGACGGGCGGCGGCGTAATGCTCGGCGGCATGTGCACGTCCGCCACCGGCTCGGCCACCACCGGCGCCACCACCACTGGCGTGATCGGCACCACTACAGGTGCAGCCACACGTGCCGGCAAAGGCTCGGGCTCAGGCGCGGGCGCAACCACCGGAGCGACCTGCGCATCACGCGCCTGTTCTTCGAGCACTGCCAACTGGAATTCATCCAGCGTACTGGCAGGTTCAACAGCGGGTTCGACGGCGGCTTCAAGCACCACAATCGGCTCTGGCAGTTGCTCCTCGGTCGCTTCCTGCAACAACGCATCCAGGTAGGATTCGAGTGCCAGTTGCGGCCGGGTCTTGAGTTTGACAGGACGATTCATCACGCCACCTGCGCCACAAGTTGCTGCGACAGCAGGTGCTTGAGCAACGCGCGGTAAGCCAGCACGCCACGGCTTTTGCCATCGAACTGCGACGGCGTTAGACCGGCGCGGCTGGCGTCACGCAAGCGCGTGTCCACCGGGATGTAGCCCTGCCAGATAGCCTCGGGGTAGCCATCGCGCAATACGCGCAAGGTGCCGAGGGACGCCTGGGTGCGGCGGTCGAACAAGGTCGGCACGATGCTGAACGGCAATGGCTGCTTGCGCGAGCGGTTGATCATCGCCAGCGTGCTGACCATGCGCTCCAGGCCTTTTACCGCCAAGTGCTCGGTTTGCACCGGGATCACCAACTGCTGGCTGGCCGCCAACGCGTTGACCATCAGCACGCCGAGCAACGGCGGGCTGTCGATGATCGCGTAGTCGAAACTCTGCCACAGTTGCGCCAGGGTCTTGGCGATCACCAGGCCCAAACCACTCTGGCCCGGCGACTGGCGCTCAAGGGTGGCCAGCGCGGTGCTCGATGGCAGCAGGGAAATACTGTCGTTACTGGTAGGCAGCAGCAGTTGCGCCGGCAGGTCGGCAGGCACGCTGCCTTTGTGCAGGAACAGGTCGTAACAGCTGTGTTCCAGCGCATCCGGGTCATAGCCGAAATAGCTGGTCATCGAGCCATGCGGGTCCAGGTCGACCACGACCACACGCTTGCCCGCCTCGGCCAGCAAGCCGGCTAAAGCGATGGAGGTGGTGGTCTTGCCGACCCCACCTTTTTGATTGGCAACTGCCCAGACTCTCATTCGGTTGGTTCCTCCCGGCAGGCATTGGCGCGACCGAGACATTGCATAAAGTTATTGAGCCGGTGACGGAGAATTGACGGCACTCTGACGAACCGACGGCTTAACGGTTGGCGTTGCAGTTTGTGTGCCAGCCCGCTTCAGTGCCGCATCCGGTGTTGCATTGGCCGTGCCCGTGCCGGTCAGGCTGCGGCGCACATCCAGGTTGCGCGACACCACCAACACCACCCGGCGGTTGCGCGCACGGCCTTGCGCGGTGGCGTTATTGGCCACCGGCTGGAACTCCCCATAGCCCACCGACGCCAGGCGCTCAGGGTTCACACCCTGCATCGCCAACATGCGCACGATGCTCGCAGCGCGTGCCGAGGACAACTCCCAGTTGGTCGGGTACTGGGCGGTGGCAATCGGCAGGTTGTCGGTAAAGCCTTCAACGTGAACCGGGTTTTCAAAGGGTTTCAAAATAGCCGCCACCTTGTCGATGATGGTGAACGCCTGATCACTCGGCATCGCGTCGGCACTGGCGAACAACAGGCTGGAATTAAGCTCGATCTCTACCCACAGTTCATTGCCGCGCACGGTCATCTGGTTGGAGCTGATCAGGTCACCAAACGCTGCGCTGATGTCATCGGCGATGCTTTTCAACGGGTCGCTGGTGCCCCCTACGCCAGCGGCGGTTTCGTCGCTGTCGTTGACCAGCGGCTTGGCCGGCGTCACCGTTTTCGGTCGCTCGTCACCAATCGGGATCGGCTTGAGCGCGCGGTCGGAGTCTGAAAACACGCCGATCAGTGCCTCGGAAATCACCTTGTACTTGCCTTCGTTGACCGACGAGATCGAATACATCACCACGAAGAAGGCGAACAGCAAGGTGATGAAGTCCGCGTAGGACACCAGCCAGCGCTCATGGTTAATGTGTTCTTCCGGCTCGCGGCGGCGACGGCTCACAGCAAAGCACCTCGCGCTGCACAACCCGGCTCGTGGTGTCGAACAGGCTTATTGTGGCGAGCGGGCTTGCTCGCGTTGGGCTGCGAAGCAGCCCTGATAAAAGCAGCGCATTTTTCCAGGGTAGACCGGGTTTCAGGTTTTGGGGCCGCTTCGCAGCCCAACGCGAGCAAGCCCGCTCGCCACAAAGAGCCCGCTCGCCACAGAGAGCTTTTTGGCCACTGATTAGAAGTGTCGATGTGCATCGCCATCAATCCATGAAGCCCTGGAGCTTCAGTTCGATAGAGCGTGGGTTTTCGCCCTCGGCAATCGACAAGATGCCTTCGAGCAACATTTCGCGATAACGCGATTGCCGCAGGGCAATCGACTTGAGTTTGCTGGCCACCGGCAACAGCACCAGGTTGGCACTGGCCACGCCGTAAATGGTGGCGACAAACGCCACGGCAATGCCGCTGCCCAGTTGCGAGGGATCGGCCAGGTTGCCCATTACGTGGATCAAACCCATCACCGCGCCGATGATGCCGATGGTCGGTGCATAACCGCCCATGCTTTCAAATACCTTGGCGGCGTTGATGTCGCGGCTTTCCTGGGTGTAAAAGTCCACTTCCAGGATGCTGCGGATCGCTTCCGGCTCGGCGCCGTCGACCAATAATTGCAAGCCTTTACGCGAGTAACTGTCGGGCTCGGCATCGGCCACGCTTTCCAGGCCCAGCAGGCCTTCCTTGCGCGCGGTGAGGCTCCAGTTGACCACGCGGTCGATGCCGCCTGGCAGGTCGACACGCGGCGGGAAAATAATCCATATGACGATTTGCATCGCGCGCTTGAATGAACTCATCGGCGCCTGCAACAGCGCAGCGCCGACGGTGCCGCCAATCACGATCAATGCCGCAGGGCCGTTGGCCAAGGCGCCAAGGTGGCCGCCCTCGAGGTAGTTGCCGCCGATAATTGCGACAAACGCCATGATGATGCCAATCAGGCTCAATACATCCATCAGAGGCAGGCCTCCACCAGATGCTTGCCGATGTCATCCAGGCTGTACACGGCGTCGGCCAGGTCCGCTTTGACGATGGCCATGGGCATGCCGTAAATCACACAACTGGCTTCGTCCTGCGCCCAGATCGCGCTGCCGCCTTGTTTAAGCAGGCGCGCGCCTTCACGGCCATCGGCGCCCATGCCGGTGAGCACCACCGCCAGAACTTTGTCGCCGTAGGACTTGGCCGCAGAACCGAAAGTGATGTCCACGCACGGCTTGTAATTCAGGCGTTCGTCGCCCGGCAGGATTTTAATCGCGCCACGCCCATCCACCATCATTTGCTTGCCGCCCGGCGCCAGCAACGCCAGGCCAGGACGCAGGATGTCGCCATCCTCGGCTTCCTTGACGGTGATGCGGCACAGCTTGTCGAGGCGCTCGGCGAAGGCTTTGGTAAACGCCGCCGGCATGTGCTGGATCAGCACAATCGGCGCCGGGAAGTTGGCCGGCAATTGGGTCAATACCCGCTGCAAGGCAACCGGGCCACCGGTGGACGTACCAATAGCGACCAGCTTGTAGGCTTTGCGCTTGGGTGCAGGCGAATGCGCGCCTGGCGCAGGCGCGCGGGCCGGTGCCACCGCAGGCCGGGCCACCGGCGCAGGCGCCGCACGGCCAAACGATGAAGCGGGCGCCGCCGTTGCGGCCGGGGCATGCACGGGCGCGGGAGCGGGTGCATGGGCAGGTGCCGGGGCACTCGACAAGCTGCGACGGTTACTGCGCGAAATGCTGTGCACCTTTTCGCACAGCATCTGTTTGACCTTCTCGGGGTTACGCGAGATGTCTTCGAAATTCTTCGGCAGGAAGTCCACCGCACCCGCGTCCAGCGCATCCAGGGTTACCCGGGCGCCTTCGTGGGTCAGCGAGGAGAACATCAATACCGGGGTGGGGCAGCGCTGCATGATGTGTCGAACTGCCGTGATGCCATCCATCATCGGCATCTCGTAGTCCATGGTAATCACGTCCGGTTTCAACGCAATGGCCTGATCAATCGCCTCTTTGCCGTTAGTGGCCGTACCGACCACCTGAATCGTTGGATCGGCGGAGAGAATTTCCGAGACGCGACGGCGGAAGAAACCCGAATCGTCCACCACCAGGACCTTGACTGCCATAAACACTCCGTTAGGTGGGGCGGGCGAAACCGCCCTGCCCCGCCAGAATCAAATACGCCGAGCGGCGTAACGCTTGAGCATGCTCGGAACATCAAGAATCAGCGCGATCCGACCGTCACCGGTAATGGTCGCACCCGACATGCCCGGTGTTCCCTGCAGCATTTTGCCCAAAGGCTTGATGACCACCTCTTCCTGGCCCACCAGTTGATCGACGACAAAGCCGATCCGCTGAGTGCCCACCGAGAGAATCACCACATGGCCTTCACGCTGTTCTTCATGCTTGGCCGATGCAACCAGCCAGCGCTTGAGGTAGAACAGGGGCAATGCCTTGTCGCGCACGATCACCACTTCCTGGCCGTCCACCACGTTGGTGCGCGACAGGTCGAGGTGGAAGATCTCGTTGACGTTGACCAACGGGAAGGCGAAGGCCTGGTTGCCCAGCATCACCATCAGCGTCGGCATGATCGCCAAGGTCAACGGCACCTTGATGACGATCTTCGAGCCCTGGCCCTTGGTCGAGTAGATATTGATCGAGCCGTTGAGCTGGCTGATCTTGGTTTTCACCACGTCCATGCCGACGCCGCGGCCGGACACGTCGGAAATCTCGGTTTTGGTCGAGAAGCCCGGCGCGAAGATCAGGTTGTAGCACTCGGTGTCGGTCAGGCGGTCCGCGGCGTCCTTGTCCATCACGCCACGCTTGACCGCGATATTGCGCAAGATCGCCGGGTCCATGCCTTTGCCGTCATCGGTGATCGACAGCAGAATATGGTCGCCCTCTTGCTCAGCCGCCAGAATCACCTTGCCGCCACGCGACTTGCCCGAGGCCTCGCGTTCTTCCGGGGTTTCGATGCCGTGGTCGACGGCGTTGCGCACCAAGTGGACCAGCGGGTCGGCCAGGGCCTCGACAAGGTTTTTGTCGAGGTCGGTTTCTTCACCCACCAGTTCCAGGTTGATCTCTTTCTTGAGCTGGCGCGCCAGGTCGCGAACCAGTCGCGGGAAGCGGCCGAAGACTTTCTTGATCGGCTGCATCCGTGTTTTCATCACCGCGGTCTGCAAGTCAGCCGTCACCACGTCGAGGTTCGACACGGCCTTTTGCATGGCTTCGTCGCCGCTGTTCAAGCCCAGGCGCACCAAGCGGTTACGCACCAGCACCAGTTCGCCGACCATGTTCATGATGTCGTCCAGGCGCGCGGTATCAACGCGCACCGTGGTTTCGGCTTCACTGGCAGGTTTTTCGGCCACCGGCGCGGCTGCGGCGCGTGCAGGTGCTGGCGCAGCCGCAGGTGCCGGGGCTGGCTTGGCCGCAACCGGCGCCGCCGCTTTGGCGGCAACCGGTGCAGCCGTGGCTGCCGTGGCTGGCGCTGCTGCGGCCGGGGCCACTTCGGTGAACTTGCCTTTACCGTGCCACTGGGCCAACAACGCTTCGAATTCGTGATCAGAGATCAACCCATCGCCCGCAGGTTGCGCAGTGGCAGCTGCACTGGCAGCTGCACTGGCAGCGGGTGCCGTGGCCGTGGCGGCGACTTCCGGCAAGGCTTCGGCCGCAAACGTGCCTTTGCCATGCAGTTGGTCGAGCAACGCTTCGAATTCGTCGTCGGTAATCTCGTTGCTGGCAGCGGCAGGAGCAGCAGCAGCAGCAGCAGCAGCAGCAGCAGGCGCTTGCGACTGGGCGGCAGGTGGCGCCACCGCGTCGGCCGCGAACTGGCCTTTGCCATGCAACTGGTCGAGCAGCGATTCGAACTCAGCGTCGGTAATGTCTTCGCTGGTCGGCTCTGCGGACGCAGTGGCAGGCGCAGTAGCCGCTTGTGGCGCTTCAGCCTCAGCCTTGACCGCGCTGAGGGAGTTGAGCAGTTGCTCGAACTCGCTGTCCGTCACGTCTGCTTCAGGCTCAGCCACAGGCTCTGGCGCTTGCACCACCGGCGCAGCCGTGGTGTCGGCAGGCTCTGCCAGGCGCGCCAGGGCGGCCAGCAGCTCCGGGGTAGCCGCAGTGATCGGCGCACGTTCGCGCACTTCACTGAACATGCCGTTGACCGCATCCAATGCTTCGAGAATCACGTCCATCAGTTCCGAGTCGACGTGCCGCTCACCCTTGCGCAGGATGTCGAAAACGTTCTCGGCGATGTGACAGCACTCCACCAGCTCATGGAGCTGGAGGAAGCCGGCGCCCCCTTTTACAGTATGAAAACCGCGAAAAATTGCATTGAGCAGGTTCGCATCATCCGGTCGGCTTTCCAGCTCGACCAGTTGTTCGGACAGTTGCTCTAAAATTTCGCCGGCCTCTACAAGGAAATCCTGAAGGATCTCTTCATCGGCGCCGAAGCTCATGTGGGTGCTCCTTAGAAGCCTAAACTGGATAACAGGTCATCGACATCATCTTGACCTGACATAACGTCTTCACGTTTATCGGCATGAATCTGCGGACCTTCACCCTTGGCGAGATGTTTTTGTGGATCTTTTTCCGAGAGGATCGATTCGCGGTCATGTTCGATGCCGGCGAAACGATCAACCTGGCCTGCCATAAGCACCAATTTGAGCAAGTTGCTTTCCACTTCGGTGACCAATTGGGTCACACGCTTGATCACCTGACCGGTGAGGTCCTGGTAATCCTGGGCCAGCAGAATGTCATTGAGGTTGCTGGAAACCGTACGGCTTTCCTGTTCGCTGCGCGTCAGAAACCCGTCGACCCTGCGGGCCAATTCACGAAACTCTTCAGCACCCAGTTCCCGACGCATGAAACGGCCCCAGTCAACACTGAGGGCTTGCGCTTCGGTGGCCATGCCATTGACCAGGGGCGTGGCGTTTTCAACCAGGTCCATGGTGCGGTTGGCCGCCGCCTCAGTCAGTCTGACCACGTAGGACAGGCGTTCTGTGGCATCGGTAATTTGTGATATTTCTTCAGCCTGGGGCATGTGCGGGTCAATTTGAAAATTGACGATTGCACTGTGCAGCTCGCGCGTGAGCTTGCCCACTTCCTGATACAGGCCGCGATCACGGGTCTGGTTAAGCTCATGGATCAACTGCACCGCGTCGCCGAAGTGGCCTTTTTCAAGGCTGTCGACCAACTGGTGAGCATGCTTTTTCAGGGTCGACTCAAAGTCGCCCAGTGACGTTTCTTTATGCTCCATAGCTCCCCCGTGGCAGCATCACTGACCGATTCGTTCGAAGATTTTTTCGATCTTCTCTTTCAAGGCCAATGCAGTGAATGGCTTAACCACGTAACCGTTGACCCCAGCTTGAGCGGCTTCGATGATCTGCTCACGCTTGGCTTCGGCGGTGACCATCAACACAGGCAAGCTGCGCAGTTTTTCGTCCGCGCGCACATGGCGCAGCAGGTCGATACCGGTCATGCCAGGCATGTTCCAGTCGGTTACCAGAAAGTCGATGCTCCCGCTGTTGAGGATCGGAATCGCCGTAATGCCGTCATCCGCCTCGACCGTGTTTGTGAACCCAAGGTCACGCAACAGGTTTTTTATGATCCGCCGCATCGTTGAGAAGTCATCAACGATGAGGATTTTCATGTTCTTGTCCAATTCGACCTCCAAGCAGTCTTAAACGCGCCCAGCACCTGGACGCGCCATTTCAATCAACAGGCGTTACACAAAAAGGACTGCCGGGGCACCACGGAACGAATCCGCGAAAGGCGTTACACCTTTCGCCTGGTTGCGCTGCAGTGTCCCCACACTGCCTGTCAGCGCGCGCGCCACTCTCCCAATCGCCCCCGCAAGCGGGCCGCGCACTGGCTATGCAGTTGGCTGACACGCGATTCGCTGACCCCCAGGACCTCACCGATTTCCTTGAGGTTCAGCTCTTCGTCGTAGTACAGCGCCAACACCAGCCGCTCACGCTCCGGCAAATTGGCAATTGCTTCAGCCAACGCACCCTGAAAACGTTCATCTTCCAGGTCGCGCGACGGTTCGAGATGAGCACTCGCGCCGTCCTCGTGCAGCCCTTCGTGTTCGCCGTCCTGCAACAGGTCGTCGAAACTGAACAGGCGGCTGCCCAAGGTATCGTTCAGAATCCCGTAATAATCATCGAGACTCAATTGGAGTTCGGCCGCAACTTCATGATCTTTAGCGTCACGACCGGTTTTTGCTTCAATTGAGCGAATTGCGTCACTGACCATGCGTGTATTGCGGTGTACCGAACGCGGCGCCCAATCCCCTTTACGCACTTCATCGAGCATCGCGCCGCGAATACGAATACCCGCGTACGTCTCGAAACTCGCGCCTTTGCTCGCGTCGTATTTGGTCGACACTTCGAGCAGGCCGATCATGCCGGCCTGGATGAGGTCTTCAACCTGCACGCTGGCAGGCAGGCGTGCCAGCAAGTGGTAAGCAATGCGTTTGACCAAAGGCGCATAGCGCTCGATCAACTCGCCCTGGCTGTCACGTGCCGACTTTTTGTAAAGGTTGTAGCCGCTGGATGTCATAGCACCGGACCTGCGCTCGTGTGATGCACCAATCGCTCGACGAAAAACTCCAAATGCCCGCGCGGGTTGGCGGGCAGCGGCCAGGTATCGACCTTCTGGGCAATCGCCTTGAACGCCAAAGCGCACTTCGAACGAGGGAATGCTTCATAGACTGCACGCTGCTTTTGCACAGCCTTGCGCACACACTCGTCATAGGGAACTGCGCCGACGTATTGTAAGGCGACATCCAGGAAGCGATCCGTGACTTTGGTCAACTTGGCGAACAGGTTGCGCCCTTCCTGCGGGCTTTGGGCCATGTTGGCCAGCACGCGGAAGCGGTTCATGCCGTAGTCACGGTTCAGCAGCTTGATCAGCGCGTAGGCGTCGGTGATCGACGTCGGTTCGTCGCACACCACCAGCAATACTTCCTGGGCGGCCCGCACGAAGCTGACCACGGACTCGCCGATGCCGGCGGCGGTGTCGATCACCAGCACGTCGAGGTTGTCGCCAATATCACTGAACGCCTGGATCAGGCCGGCATGCTGCGCCGGGCTAAGGTGCACCATGCTTTGTGTGCCGGAGGCGGCCGGCACGATACGAATCCCGCCGGGGCCTTGCAGCAGCACATCGCGCAGCTCACAGCGGCCTTCGATCACGTCGGCAAGCGTGTGTTTGGGTGTCAGCCCCAACAAAACGTCGACGTTCGCCAGCCCCAGGTCAGCATCCAGCAGCATGACGCGACGGCCAAGCTCTGCCAGGGCCAGGGACAAATTCACTGACACGTTAGTTTTTCCGACGCCACCTTTGCCGCCGGTCACCGCGATCACCTGTACGGGATGCATGCTGCCCATTTTATTTCTTTACCTTGTCTTGCTTAGACGCAGGCTACATGGCTTGGCCGCGTGAATCGCTTGCAGACCATCGATGTAGGTACATTTCACGGTGTTCATCCAGCCCTTAACCAACCCGTTTTGCGGGGTTGTGATAGAGGTCGGCGAACATGTCGGCCATCGCTTCCTCGCTAGGCTCTTCTTGCATTTGCACGCTGACTGCGCGGCTGACCAACTGATGACGGCGCGGCAGATGTAAATCATCCGGGATCCGCGGCCCGTCGGTCAGGTAAGCAACCGGTAACTCATGACTGATGGCCAGGCTCAACACTTCACCCAGGCTCGCCGTTTCGTCGAGTTTGGTGAGGATGCAGCCCGCCAGGCCGCAGCGTTTGTAACTATGGTACGCAGCGGTAAGAACCTGTTTCTGGCTGGTGGTTGCAAGCACCAGGTAATTTTTTGACTTGATGCCACGCCCGGCCAGGCTTTCAAGCTGCATGCGCAACGCAGGGTCACTGGCTTGCAGGCCGGCGGTATCGATCAACACCACGCGCTTGCGCAGCAGCGGGTCGAGCGCGTTGGCCAGCGACTGGCCAGGGTCGACATGGGTGACCGTCACATTGAGGATGCGGCCCAGGGTTTTGAGCTGTTCCTGGGCACCGATGCGGTAGCTGTCCATGCTCACCAGCGCGATATTCTGCGCGCCGTACTTGAGCACATAACGCGCCGCCAGCTTGGCCAGGGTGGTGGTCTTGCCCATGCCGGCAGGGCCGACCATGGCGATCACACCGCCCTCTTCCAACGGTTCGATTTCCGGGGTAACGATCATCCGCGCCAAGTGCGCCAGCAACATGCGCCAAGCCTGGCGAGGCTCTTCAATGGAGGTGGTCAGCGCCAGCAGGTCACGCGACAACGGGCCAGACAGGCCGATACGTTGCAGGCGGCGCCAGAGGTTAGCCTGTTGCGGTTTGCTGCCTTGCAACTGGTTCCACGCCAGCGAGCCAAGCTGTACTTCGAGCAGCTCGCGCAGGCCATTCAGCTCAAAGCGCATCGAATCCAGCGCGCGCTGGTCAACGGCGGCAGCCGGGGCTGGCGCAGCAGGACGCGGCGGCTCTTTGAACGTAGGCTCAACCAGCGGCTCGGCTGCGGTCAGCGGCAGGCCGGCAAACAACTGACGGTTGGTGGTGGTATCGCTGTCGCCACGCATGCTCAGCTCAGCCTGGGCCGAGACGATACGCGAGGCGGTTTTGCGCAGCTCGTCTTCGAGTTCCATGTTCGGCACGCGCGGCGCCAGCGCCTGCGGTGTGTAATCCAGGGCAGCCGTCAGCTCGACACCGCCGGCAATACGGCGGTTACCAATAATCGCGGCATCGGCGCCCAGCTCATCACGAACCAGTTTCATGGCCTGACGCATATCGGCGGCGAAAAAACGCTTAACTTGCATAACCCACTACCTCAGCCATTGGGCCCTACTGTCGCGACGATAGTCACTTGCTTATTGTCAGGAATTTCCTGATAAGCCAAAACGTGCAAATTCGGTACTGCCAAACGTCCAAACCGCGACAACATCGCCCGGACCGGGCCGGCCACCAGCAGAATCACCGGTTGGCCCTGCATCTCTTGGCGCTGTGCGGCTTCGATCAACGAACGCTGCAGCTTTTCAGCCATGCTTGGCTCCAGCAGAACGCCCTCTTCCTGGCCTTGTCCTGCCTTCTGAATACTATTGAGCAATATCTGTTCCAACCTTGGCTCCAAGGTGATAACAGGCAGCTCAGACTCAACCCCTACAATGCTTTGCACGATTGCGCGCGACAAACCGACGCGCACCGAGGCCACCAGCGCGGCGGTATCTTGACTCTTGGCCGCATTGTTGGCGATAGCCTCGGCAATGCTGCGAATGTCGCGTACCGGCACTTGTTCGGCAAGCAACGCCTGCAGCACCTTAAGCAACTGCGACAGCGACAGCACGCCCGGCACCAGTTCTTCGGCGAGTTTTGGCGACGCTTTGGCCAGCAAGCCCATTAATTGCTGGACTTCCTCGTGGCCGATCAGCTCGTGCGAGTGTTTGTACAGAATCTGGTTGAGGTGGGTAGCGACCACAGTGCTGGCGTCCACCACGGTGTAACCGAGCGATTGCGCCTGGCTGCGCTGGCTGATTTCGATCCACACCGCTTCCAAACCAAAAGCCGGATCTTTGGCGGTTATCCCGTTGAGCGTGCCGAACACTTGGCCGGGGTTGATCGCCAACTCGCGGTCGGGGTAAATCTCGGCTTCAGCGAGGATCACGCCCATCAGGGTCAGGCGGTAGGCACTCGGAGCCAGGTCGAGGTTGTCGCGGATATGCACAGTGGGCATCAAGAAGCCCAAATCCTGCGAGAGCTTCTTGCGCACACCCTTGATCCGCGCGAGCAACTGGCCGCCCTGGTTGCGGTCCACCATTGGAATCAGGCGGTAGCCGACTTCCAGGCCGATCATGTCGATCGGGGTCACGTCATCCCAGCCAAGTTCCTTGGTTTCCTGGGCGCGGGCCGGCGATGGCAGCAAGTCCTGCTGGCGGGCAACTTCTTGCTGGGCCTGAACCTTGACCTGGTTTTGCTTGCGCCAGAACAGGTAAGCACCGCCGGCCGCCATGGCCGCCATGCTCAGGAACGAGATATGCGGCATGCCCGGCACGATGCCCATGACCGCCATAATGCCCGCTGCCACAGCCAGCGCCTTAGGCGATGCGAACATCTGCCGGCTGATCTGTTTGCCCATGTCTTCGGAGCCCGAAGCACGCGTCACCATGATCGCCGCAGCTGTGGATAACAACAGTGATGGCAATTGCGCCACTAAACCGTCACCGATGGTCAGCAAGGCGTACACCTTGCCCGCATCGCCGAAGGTCATGCCGTGCTGGAAGATACCGACCGCCATACCGCCGATCAGGTTGATAAACAGAATCAGCAAGCCGGCGATGGCGTCGCCGCGCACAAACTTGCTGGCACCGTCCATGGAACCGTAGAACTCGGCTTCCTGAGCCACTTCCAGGCGGCGGGCCTTGGCTTGGTTCTGGTCGATCAGGCCGGCGTTGAGGTCAGCGTCGATGGCCATTTGTTTGCCGGGCATTGCGTCGAGGGTGAACCGCGCACTCACCTCGGAAATTCGCCCGGCGCCCTTGGTGACCACCACGAAGTTGATGATCATCAGGATCGCGAACACCACGATACCGACCACGTAGTTACCGCCGATCACCACCTCACCGAAGGCCTGGATCACCTTACCGGCGGCGGCGTGGCCGTCTTGCCCGTGGAGCATCACCACCCGCGTGGAGGCCACGTTCAGCGCCAGGCGCAGCAAGGTCGCGATCAGCAGAATGGTCGGGAATACCGCGAAATCCAGCGGCCGCAACGCGTACACGCAGACCAGCAGCACAACGACGGACAGGGCAATGTTGAAGGTAAAGAACACATCGAGCAGGAACGGCGGCATCGGCAACATCATCATTGCCAGCATCACCAGCAACAACAACGGCACACCCAAATTGCCCCGCGACAGGTCAGTCAGGGTGCCACGGGCCGTGCTGAGCATTTGAGAGCGATCTACCACCGGTATTCCTCGTGTCCCTTGAAGCAAAGTTTTGACGCCAGTTGGCGTCCTGAAGGCGTTATTGCAAGAAGCCTTCCAACTTTTGTTTCAGGCCGACGATCGTTGCCAACGTGGGAGGGGGCTTGCTCCCGATGGCGGTGTGTCAGTCGGTTATTTCGGGCCTGACACACCGCTATCGGGAGCAAGCCCCCTCCCACATTTGGAGCTGTGCGCGGGTTACCCCGGGGTATGCCGGGTCGGGCGCCGCCCGGACTGAAAAGCTGACGCCGAGCGTTCCCACGCGCAGCAAAGGAAGGCCGCCTGCGCCATGTATGTGGGAGGGGGTTTGCTCCCGATGGCGGTGTGTCAGTCGGTTATTTCGGGCCTGACACACCGCTATCGGGAGCAAGCCCCCTCCCACATTTGGAGCTGTGCGCGGGTTACCCCGGGGTATGCCGGGTCGGGCGCCGCCCGGACTGAAAAGCTGACGCCGAGCGTTCCCACGCGCAGCAAAGGAAGGCCGCCTGCGCCATGTATGTGGGAGGGGGTTTGCTCCCGATGGCGGTGTGTCAGTCGGTTATTTCGGGCCTGACACACCGCTATCGGGAGCAAGCCCCCTCCCACATTTGGAGCTGTGCGCGGGTTACCCCAGGGTATGCCGGGTCGGGCACCGCCTGGACTGAAAAGCTGACGCCGAGCGTTACCACGCGCAGCAAAGGAATGCCGCCTGCGCCGTTTGTGTGGGAGGGGGCTTGCTCCCGATGGCGGTGTGTCAGTCGGTTATTTCGGGCCTGATACACCGCTATCGGGAGCAAGCCCCCTCCCACATTTGGATGTGTGTGCAGCCGCTGCTATCGAGGAAATTTCCGACAGAGTTTTAAGGTTGTCCCTAGGAAACCCGCGCTCTAGTCTGCGCACACCGCTGAACACTCAGCGGGCGGGCTTCGCGGCCCGATTTACTACGGAACAAAAGCACCATCTCCCTTTCAGTAAGCGGTTTTTTATCGTCTACTGTGCGGCGCTATGGCGGCTGTGCGCGGGATACCTTCGGGTATGCCGGGTTCCTCGGTAACCGGTCCGCGAACCTGCGCACAGCTGCCACCTTCCATCGCGTCGCGGCGATCAGTGGCAGCTCCACTTACCGATGGAGCTTCACAATGATTAAACCCACCCCAAATCCCCCGCCCAGCGTGCTGTTCACCCTCATCGACGGCATCAGCACCGAAGACCTGCTGGTCAACCTCACCGAAACCCTGGCTTCCACCCACGCGCTGACCTGCGACTTTGCATTTGATATGCAAGCGACCCAGCGAGAAGGCGCGCTAGGCATTGCGCAGTTGATTGAGGTCGCGCGGTTGTTGGCTGAACGGCTGCTGGATGATGCTCAGCCATCGCCCGCAACAAGGTCGCGCAGCGCCTAGACTCAAAACCCGACGCCGATCGTTCCACGCGCAGCAAAGGAATGCCGCCTGCGCCATGTATGTGGGAGGGGGCTTGCTCCCGATGGCGGTGTGTCAGTCGGTTATTTCGGGCCTGACACACCGCTATCGGGAGCAAGCCCCCTCCCACATTTGCAGCTGTGCGCGGGTTACCCCAGGGTATGCCGGGTCGGGCACCGCCTGGACTGAAAAGCTGACGCCGATCGTTCCCACGCGCAGCAAAGGAATGCCGCCTGCGCCATGTATGTGGGAGGGGGCTTGCTCCCGATGGCGGTGTGTCAGTCGGTTATTTCGGGCCTGACACACCGCTATCGGGAGCAAGCCCCCTCCCACATTTGCAGCTGTGCGCGGGTTACCCCAGGGTATGCCGGGGCGGGCGCCGCCCGGACTAAAAAGCTGACGCTGAGCGTTCCGGCGGGGCTAAATGACTTTGATGTTGGACGCGAAAACGCCCTTGGGCCGATGAATCCGGGCAAACCGCACGCGCAGGCCATCTTTCAGCCGAACGCCGGCCGAGCCTTCAAGATCCACACAGACGGCATCCTCACCGCAATCCAGAGCAATCAAACCTTGCCCGGTTTTTTCGCTATAAAACTTGATCGTGCCCGTCACCGCTTCCATCACTACGTCCTCTGCATCTCTTAACAACGCGGGTGCAGTGTCTGGCGCCATGGAACCGCGGGTAGCCATTGCTGGCTACTGTGATAGTTGACAGGTAGCGCGCACTTTCAGATGAATGGCACGCTGGCAATCAGGAGTCGCGACGCAGGTCCGGCGGGATCGGCAGGTCTTTGAGCGGGTCGGGCCGCTTGCCCTTTCCTGCGCGGTACTGGCGAATTTGATAGACGTAGGCCAATACCTGCGCCACCGCCAGGTACAGGCCGGCAGGGATTTCCTGGTCGAGGTCCGTGGAGTAGAAAATCGAACGCGCCAGCTCCGGCGACTCCAGCAACAGGATGTCGTTGGCCACCGCGATTTCGCGAATTTTCAGTGCGG
Source organism: Pseudomonas sp. ICMP 460 (assembly GCF_002723595.1). NCBI lineage: Bacteria > Pseudomonadati > Pseudomonadota > Gammaproteobacteria > Pseudomonadales > Pseudomonadaceae > Pseudomonas > Pseudomonas sp. ICMP 460. The sequence goes on along the minus strand of NZ_LKBR01000038.1, from coordinate 9,565 downwards.
TAAAGTCGCTGCCCTTGGCCAGCAACATTGGCGCGCCGCCCTTCTCCGGGTCGTACTTGAGGGCCACGGCGTAGTGGGTCGGGTTGGTGATGACCACGTCCGCGTCGGGCACAGAAGCCATCATCTTGCGCTGGGACATCTCGCGCTGCAGTTGTCGAATGCGCTGTTTGACCTCAGGCCGACCTTCCTGGTCCTTGTGCTCGTCGCGCACTTCCTGCTTGGTCATCAGCAGTTTTTTGTGGCTTTCCCACAACTGGATCGGCGCATCCACCGCCGCGATCAGGATCAGCCCGGCAGACATCCACAAGGTGCTCCAGCCGACCACTTGCACGCTGTGGATGATCGCCGACTCCAGCGGTTCATGAGCAATGCGCAATAAATCGTCAATATCCGACGACAGCACCGCCAGCGCGACGAACAGAATCAGGATGAACTTGGCCAAGGCCTTGAGCAGCTCCACCAGTGCCTTGGTCGAAAACATTCGCTTAAGCCCGGCCGCCGGGTTCATGCGGCTGAACTTGGGCGCCATGCTGCCGGCAGCAAACAGCCAGCCGCCCAAGGCGACAGGGCCGATCAAGGCGGCCAGCAGCAAGGTGATGAGGATCGGCTGCACCGCCAGAATCGCGATTTTGCCTGAATGCATCAGGTAGCGGCCCATGGCGTCGGGGTTCAGCAGCACCTCGCGCGGCAAGGCAAAGTTGAGCTTCATCAGCTCCATCAAGTCCAGCGCCAGGCCGCCGCCGTAGATCAGCACAGCGCCGGCACCGGCCATCATGGTCGCAACGGTATTGAGTTCTTTAGAGCGCGCAATCTCGCCCTTTTCCCTGGAGTCCTTTTTACGTTTCTCCGTGGGGTCTTCGGTTTTGTCCTGGCCACTCTCGCTCTCGGCCATGGCTCAACGCGCCCGTGCCAAGTCACGCAAGAACTGCAAGGCGTCGGTCGCCAGCGGTTGATACTGATTGAGAATGTCGGCCATGCCGACCCAGAAAATCCCCATGCCCAACACCAGCGTCAGCGGGAAACCAATCGAGAAAATGTTCAGTTGCGGCGCCGCGCGGGTCATCACGCCAAAGGCGATGTTAACCACCAGCAGCGCGGTGATTGCCGGCAGCACCAGCAACAACGACGCACCCAGCACCCAACTCATGCGCCCGACCAGTTCCCAGAAATGATTGACCACCAGGCCCGAACCCACCGGCAAGGTGGTGAAGCTCTCGGTCAACACCTCGAACACCACCAAGTGGCCGTTCATGGCCAAGAACAGCAACGTCACCAGCATGGTCAGGAACTGCCCGATCACCGCCACCGACACGCCGTTGGTGGGGTCGACCATCGAGGCGAAGCCCATGCCCATCTGGATCGAAATGATTTGCCCGGCGATCACAAACGCCTGAAAGAACAGCGTGAGCGAGAAGCCCAGCAGCGAACCGATCAGGATTTGCTCGGCGATCAACAGCAACGCGCTGAGGTCCAGCGCATTCACCGGCGGCATCGGCGGCAGCCCGGGCACGATCACCACGGTGATGGCGACGGCGAAATACAGGCGAATACGCCGTGGCACCAGGGTGGTACCAAACACCGGCATGGTCATCAGCACGGCCGTGATGCGAAACATCGGCAGGATGAAAGAAGCCACCCAAGTACTGATCTGGGTGTCGGTCAGTGCCAGCACAGATTGCATGCGGTCAGCCGATCAACAGCGGAATACTGCCGTACAACTGCAGGATGTATTCCATGAAGGTTTGCACCAGCCATGGGCCGGCGACGATCAGGGTGACCAGCATTACCAGCAAACGCGGGAGGAAACTCAAGGTCTGTTCGTTGATCTGCGTCGCGGCCTGAAACATCGCCACCAGCAGGCCGATCAGCAGGCTCGGCACTACCAGCACGGCGACCATCACGGTGGTCAGCCACAGCGCATCACGGAACAGGTCGACAGCGACTTCTGGGGTCATGGCTCTACACTCCGCCGAAACTGCTGGCCAACGTGCCGATAATCAGCGCCCAGCCGTCCACCAGCACAAACAGCATGATCTTGAACGGCAGCGAAATAATCAGCGGCGAGAGCATCATCATGCCCATCGCCATCAGCACGCTCGCCACCACTAGGTCGATGATCAGGAACGGGATAAAGATCATGAAACCGATCTGAAACGCTGTCTTCAATTCAGAGGTCACAAACGCCGGCACCAGAATAGTCAACGGTGCCTGGTCCGGGGTGGCAATGTCGGTGCGCTTGGACAAGCGCACAAACAACTCAAGGTCGCTGGACCGGGTTTGCGACAGCATGAAGTCCTTGATCGGGCCTTGGGCCTTGTCAATCGCGTCCTGGGCGGTGAGTTTTTCCGCGAGGTAAGGCTGCAGCGCTTGCTGGTTCACCTTGTCGAACACCGGCGCCATGATGAACATCGTCAAAAACAGCGCCATGCCGGTGAGGATCTGGTTCGACGGCGTCTGTTGAAGGCCCAGGGCCTGACGCAGAATCGAGAACACGATGATGATCCGCGTAAAGCTGGTCATCAGCATCACGAACGCCGGGATAAAACTCAGCGCGGTCATGATCAGCAAAATCTGCAAGCTGACCGAATATTCCTGCGCGCCGGCGGCGTTGGTGCCCAGCGTAATCGCCGGGATCGACAACGGGTCGGCGGCAAACGCCAACGGCGCGGCCAGCAACAGCATGAGCGTCAATAAAACGCGCATTACTTCTTATCCTTCTGATCCTTGCCCAGCAACTCCATCAGGCGCTGAGCGAATTCTGGCGTGGCGGCTTCGGCCTTGGCCACTTCAACCGGCGACTTGAGCACGTGCAACGGGGTGATGCGACCGGGCGTGATGCCGAGCAGAATCTGCTCCTCGCCCACCTGAACCAGCACCAGACGATCACGCGGGCCGAGGGCACGCGAACCGATCATCTCGATCACCTGGCCGTTGCCCGGGCCAATGTTCTGTACGCGGCGCATCAACCAGGCCAGCACAAAAATCAAGCCGACCACCAGCAACAGCCCCAACACCAGTTGGGTCAGTTGCCCGCCGATGCCGCTGGTCACCACGGGCGCGGCAACGGCCGCTTGCGCGATCGGCTCAGCCGCAAGGGCGCTCAATGGCAGCGCCAGAAACAGTCCCGCCATCGAATACTTCATGTCAGCGCAACTTCTTGATGCGTTCGCTCGGGCTGATCACGTCCGTCAGGCGGATGCCGAACTTTTCGTTGACCACCACCACCTCGCCATGCGCGATCAGCGTGCCGTTAACCAGCACGTCCAGCGGCTCACCGGCCAGCCGATCAAGCTCGATCACCGAACCCTGGTTGAGCTGCAGCAGGTTGCGGATGTTGATTTCGGTGCTGCCCACTTCCATCGAGATGGATACCGGAATGTCGAGGATCACGTCCAGGTTCGGGCCGTCGAGGGTCACCGGGTCGTTGTTCTTCGGCACGCTGCCGAATTCTTCCATTTGCAGGCGGTTGCCGGCAGGCGCACTGGCGGCGTCGGCGGCCAGCAGCGCGTCAATATCGTCTTGGCCAACATCGCCGGTTTCTTCCAGGGCCGCAGCCCATTCGTCAGCCAGGGCCTGGTCTTCGGCGGAAGTGTTCTCGTGTTCGGTAGCCATTACATGTCCTCGGCGAAGCAAACATTCATAAATAGGGGTGCAGCAACAGGGGCGGCTCAGCGACGGTTAATCGGCTCCACCACTTGCAGCGCCAGGTTGCCCTTGTGGGAACCAAGCTTGACCTTGAACGACGGCACGCCGCTGGCGCGCATGATCATTTCTTGCGGCAACTCGACGGGAATAATGTCCCCCGGCTGCATGTGCAAAATGTCGCGCAAACGCAGTTGGCGACGCGCCACAGTGGCGCTCAGCGGTACGGCGACGTCCAGCAAATCTTCGCGCAGGGCCTTGACCCAACGTTCGTCCTGGTCGTCGAGGTCGGACTGGAAACCGGCGTCGAGCATCTCGCGCACGGGCTCGATCATCGAGTACGGCATGGTCACGTGCAAGTCGCCGCCGCCGCCATCGAGTTCGATGTGAAAGGTCGAGACCACAATCGCTTCGCTGGGGCCGACAATGTTGGCCATCGCCGGGTTAACTTCCGAGTTGATGTACTCGAAATTGACTTCCATGACCGCCTGCCAGGCTTCCTTCAAGTCGACGAAGGCTTGTTCCAGCACCATGCGCACCACGCGCAATTCAGTCGGGGTGAATTCGCGGCCTTCGATCTTGGCGTGACGACCGTCACCGCCAAAGAAGTTGTCCACCAGCTTGAACACCAGTTTGGCATCGAGGATGAACAACGCGGTACCGCGCAGCGGCTTGATCTTGACCAGGTTGAGGCTGGTGGGCACGTACAGCGAGTGCACGTATTCGCCGAACTTCATCACCTGCACGCCGCCCACCGCCACGTCCGCCGAACGGCGCAGCATGTTGAACATGCTGATACGGGTGTAGCGGGCGAAACGCTCGTTGATCATTTCCAGGGTCGGCATGCGTCCACGGACGATGCGATCCTGGCTGGTGAGGTCATAACTTTTGACGCTGCCGGGCTCGGCAGCCAGTTCGGTCTGTACCAGACCATCGTCGACGCCATGCAACAGCGCGTCGATTTCATCCTGGGACAGCAGGTCTTGCACGGCCATGTCGTGATCCTACTGCAATACGAAGTTAGTGAAGAGCGCCTGCTCGACCACGACTTTGCCAAGCTCTTTCTGAGCCACTTCCTGCACGCTGGCAGTGACCTTTTGGCGCAGCATTTCCTGGCCTACAGGGGAAGCGAGGCTGTCGAAGCTCTGCCCGGAGAACAGCATCACGAGGTTATTGCGGATCACCGGCATGTGCACCTTGAGGGCATCCAGGTCCGCCTGGTTACGCGCCAGCAAGGTGATGCTCACCTGCAAATAGCGTGTACGACCATTTTGATTGAAGTTGGCGACAAAGGCCGGAAGCATCGGCTCGAAGATTGCCGGTTGCTTGACGTTACCGGTAGTTTCGGCAACGGGCACTGGTTTGCTGGCATTGTTGTGCATGATGTACCAGGTACCGCCCACCGACGCGCCGATGGCCAGGAGCAGGCCCAGCACAATCAACAGGATAAGCTTGAGCTTGCCCTTGCTTGCGGGGGGTGTTGCTGCGTCTTCGCTCTTCGCCATGCCAATAATCCGTCACTATTCTGGAATTCATAGATCTACGGAAAGGCAAGAGCAAGTGTTATGCCAGAGTTGTCCGGCAGCGCGGGCAGCACACACCAAATGTGCGAGGGGGCTTGCTCCCGATGGCGGTGCATCCGTCAATTATAAGTCGACTGACCCACTGCTATCGGGAGCAAGCCCCCTCCCACATTCAGAGCCTTGCAAGGCTGGAGTCAGGCATAGTAGTCGACAGCACTGGAGCCGATCAGCGTAGACGTTACCGGCGCAACGGCCGCCGCCACTTCAGCCACATCACCTGCATCGCCGCCGTCACCCCGCCCGCCACTGCTATTGACGCCGCGAGCCTGGTTCTGCTGTTGTTGCTCCTGGCCCTGGCCCTGCCAACCACGCGACTGGTCGGACACGTTAACGTCGACCTGCCCCATGCCCTGCTGGGCAAACATCTCGCGCAGGCGGCCCGACTGGCTTTCCAGCGCCTCACGCACCACCGCGTGGCCGCTCATGAACGTGACCTGCGCTTGCTGGTCTGCCGTCATGTTGACCTTGATGTCCAGGCGGCCCAGCTCTGCCGGCTGCAACTGGATCTCTGCCGACTTGAGGTTGGCGCTGGACAAGTACATCACGCGGTTGACCACTTCTTCCGACCAGCCGCTCTGGTGCATGGCCAATGGCGCGTTGGCCACAGGCGGCAAGGCATTCGCAGTTTTCGGCGTGGCAGCCTGTGTCAGCGCGGCCAGGCGGTTGGCGAAATCATCGATGCGCGTGTCGCTGCTGGCGTCTTTGAGGTCCTTGAGGCCGCCTTCGATCAAACCACTGAAGGCTTTATCGCCGCCCTGGTCAGTGCTGTCTTTGGCTTGCTGGTCGACCAGCATAGTCGCCAGGCCGTTGGCAAAATTCTGCGCGGCAGTCGGCTGATCCAGGGTCGTCGGCGGCGCGGTTTTCGCCGCAGTTTGGCTGCTGGCCGAGACGTGGCCGCCCTGCTCCATCGCCAGGCGCACGGCAGGCATCGCATCCAACGGGTCGGCCGCCGGGTCGAACGCCGGCACCTTGGCTTGATCGGTCGCCGCAACCGGCGCAGTGGCGGCCGGTTGGGCCTTGTCGTCAGCAGTGGCCGCAGCCGCTGCTGGCGGTGGCGCGGCAACCGGCACAGCCACCGGTGTGACCGTGGCAATTAAAGCCGGGTCCAGCACCGGGTCAACCGCCGGTTGTTGTGCCAGGGACGGATCGGCAGGTGCGTCCTCGTCACTGCTGGCGCTGTCGTCGGGGTCGGCTGGCGGCGTGGCAGGCAAGGGATTGCCGCTATCGGCAACCGCTGGCGTGCTGGCGGCAGGTGTGTTGCTGCCCGCCGCTGGCTTGGCGCTGGCGTCGGAGGGCTTATCGCGCGTCGGTTTGGCGGCGCTGTCGTCGGCCTTTACCGTCGGTTTCGAGCCTTGGCTGGCGAACACTTGGGCGAAGCCTGAGGCCTTGTCGCGCGGGTCTGCCGTCGCTGCCGCGGGGGTGGCTGCGGGCGCTTGAGGCTTGGCCGCGGGGGCAGCCTGAAGAAGCGAATTCGGGGCGACTGGCATAGGTAAAGGTCTCCACTGCATGGGGATCGGGGATGCAGTCACTGGAGCTATAGCAAGAGTCGGGCCAGGTGACTGGCGTGGTGCGCGCGGGGCTGTTTAGCGTCAAAGCACAAAGCGCTGCCGCTCGTGCTCGTACAGCGGCCGCACGAGCGCGAATTCCTGATCGATCTCGTCCACCAGTTCACCCAGGTCAACGCGGGCAGGTTCAGCCGAGCCGTCTTCGAGACGCCGGCAAAGCTCCGCCAGGCGCACCGCACCGAGGTTGCCGCTACTGCCTTTAAAGCTGTGCGCAATCCGCCCCAACGCCTTGGCATCATCGCGCGCCCGGCGCAACGCCTCGACACGTTTTGCGGAGTCGTCAAGGAAGGTATCGAGCAACTTCGGATACTCGCTCTCCATCACTTCCTGCAAACCTGACAACACATCAGGGTCCAGATGAATCTCAGCCACTTGCTCGCTCCTTGATCAAGAATCAGCGGATTATGCCAGAGCCCCCCAGCAAAACTCCACGCACACACAACGCCCACCCTGCGACCAGCGTACATCGCTGCTCAATTGACGCACCAGGCTCAAGCCTCGACCAGACAAACGGTCGACATCCAGCGGCCGTGCCAGCACGTGTTCCACGTCAAAGCCGGCGCCGCTGTCTTCGATGCTCAGCGTCATTTTGCCGCCCATGTCGGTCGGCACCACGTGCACGTGCACACGAATATAACCGCTGCTCAAGTGCGCGAGCCGCTCATTGCGCTGGCGGTAATAGTCGGCAAACCCTTGGGCATCACACTTGAGCTGCGAATCCAACCCCAGCACGCCGTGCTCCAGCGCGTTGGAATACAGCTCGGCCATCACACTGTAAAGCGCCCCGCTCTGCTCACGCAGGCCGTGGATTTCGAGCAACAGTTGCAGCAAGTACGGCAGCGGGTTGTACGTTTTAAGCGTGTGCGCGCGAAATTCAAAACTCACCGACCAGTCCAGCGGGCACGACTGGCCACTGTCGGCATACACAGGCTCGACCGCACGCAATGGCGGGTCGGGCTGCAAGGTGATCTCGACCATGCTGACGTCATCACGCGCTTCACCGCGAAACGCGGCCAAGGCCAGTTCGATGTCTTCGAACAGGTGCTCGGGATCGCGGTTGGCGGCAAATACCTGCTGCAAACGCTCGGCGCCAAACAACTGGTCATTCGCGTCGGCGGTGTCCAGCACGCCATCAGAGAGCAAAAATACCCGGTCGCCGAGGGCCATGGGCCAGACTTCCGTGCTGTCATTAAACGCGTCCGCCGACAGCACGCCCAGCGGCAGATGCCGCGACATCAACGGCGTGCGTTTACCCGTCGCGACGTCGTGCACATAACCTTCGGGCATGCCGCCGTTCCACACTTCCAGCGCCCTGCGCTGGGTACTCAGGCACAACAGGGTGGCGCAGCAGAACATGTCCACCGGCAAGATGCGCTTGAGCTTGGCGTTCATCTCCCGAAGGGTTTGCGCCAGGCCGTAGCCCTTGGCCGTCATGCCGTAGAACACTTCGGCCAGCGGCATGGCACCCACCGCCGCTGGCAGGCCATGCCCGGTGAAATCGCCGAGCAGCACGTGCATGTCACCCGACGGTGTGTACGCCGCCAACAACAGGTCGCCGTTGAACAGCGCGTAAGGCGATTGCAGGTAACGAATATTCGGCGCCGCGTTGATGCACCCCGAATGCGCGACCTTGTCGAACACGGCCTTGGCCACCCGCTGCTCATGCAACAGGTAATCGTGGTGCTTGGCGATCAGGTCACGCTGCTGCAATACCGTCGCTTGCAAACGGCGCAGGCGGTCCATGGCGTTGATCTTCGCAGCCAAAATCAGCGGGTTATACGGTTTGGGCAGAAAGTCATCGCCGCCGGCATCCAGGCACTGCGCCAGGGCCGCGCTCTCGCGCAGCGAGGTTAGAAAGATGATCGGCACCAGCGTCTCACCCGCCAGGTGCTTGATTCGACGCGCAGCTTCAAAGCCGTCCATCACCGGCATCAGCGCGTCCATCAACACCAATTGCGGACGCTCGCGGGCAAACAGCTCTACGGCTTGCGCGCCGTGGGTGGCGGTGAGCACCTGATGGCCCTGACGCCGGATGATCGTCGACAGCAACAGCAAATCAGCGGCGCTGTCTTCGGCGATCAGGATCGTCAGTGGTTCAAGGACGGGGGCCAGGGTGCTCAACTGATGTCGAACAATTTATCGAAATTGGAGATGCCGAGGATCTTGCGCACGTCGGGGTTGCTGTTGACTACCATGACTTCGGCTTTGTCGCCGCCGGCGTAATCACGCAACAGCAGGAGCATGCCCAATGCCGAGCTGTCCATGTAGGTGGTTTCCTTCAAGTCGACCACATACAGCTCGGGCGCCTTGTAGAAACGCTCGTAGGCATCACGAAATGTATGGTGGCTGCCAAAGTCGAACCTCCCCTTGACCACTATCGTCAACTTCTTCCCATCCGGGGATACTTCTGACTCAACTGACATACGACTGCTTCCTTGTCATTGGCAATGTGCAACAAGGTGTAGCAGGTGATGCGTAAGTGAGCAACATTCCGCATCAAATGCGGGAGGCTCTACTGGGTCTTTGATGTGGCGCTGTGGCGCGGGAAGCGGGCTTGGGGGTGTTCTTTGGGTTTTCGTGCATATCCGTTGTTTGGGTGATGGCTTGTATCGGTTTCGCTCTTACAGCGAGTCACTTTTGAAAAGCGCAAAAGTAACCAAAACGCTCTTGCCCCACCACTCGGTGCCTCGCTGTGGCTCGGCATGCCCGCACACAGGCTTGAATCCGTGGGCCGCCGCGATGGGCCATCCTTGGCCCAGCGCGGCTAACCCGGCG
>NZ_LKBR01000037.1:0-40067 GCF_002723595.1 Pseudomonas sp. ICMP 460 | reverse complement strand
CCCCCCCCTGCCAAGCCTGCCGCCCCGGCTGCCGCTGCGCCTGTGTTCGCTGCAGGCGACCGCACCGAGAAGCGCGTGCCGATGACTCGCGTACGTGCCACCGTGGCCAAGCGCCTGGTTGAAGCACAGTCGAACATGGCGATGCTGACCACCTTCAACGAAGTCGACATGACTGAAGTGATGGCCCTGCGTTCGAAGTACAAGGACCTGTTCGAGAAGTCCCACAATGGCGTGCGCCTGGGCTTCATGTCGTTCTTCGTCAAAGCGGCTACCGAAGCGCTGAAGCGTTACCCGGCAGTCAACGCCTCGATCGACGGCACCGACATCGTTTACCACGGCTATGCTGACGTCGGCGTTGCCGTGTCGAGCGACCGTGGCCTGGTAGTACCGGTGCTGCGTAACGCCGAGCTGATGAGCCTGGCTGAAATCGAAGGCGGCATCGCCGGCTTCGGTAAAAAAGCCCGTGACGGCAAGCTGACCATCGACGAGATGACCGGCGGTACCTTCACCATCACTAACGGTGGTACCTTCGGTTCGATGATGTCGACCCCGATCGTCAACCCGCCACAAGCTGCGATCCTCGGCATGCACAACATCCTCCAGCGTCCGATGGCGATCAACGGCCAAGTCGTGATCCGCCCGATGATGTACCTGGCGCTGTCGTACGATCACCGCCTGATCGATGGTAAAGAAGCCGTGACGTTCCTGGTGACCATCAAGAACCTGCTGGAAGACCCGGCTCGTCTTCTTCTGGATATCTAAAAAGCAGCTGCAAGTTCCAAGCTGCAAGCTCCAGGCCCAAAGCGGGCGAACGGTGCTTTCAACTTGTGGCTTGCAGCTTGTAGCTTGCAGCTAAAAAGGGAACCTTTTTATGACACAGAAATTTGACGTTGTAGTGATTGGTGCAGGTCCTGGCGGCTATGTTGCCGCCATCAAGGCCGCACAACTGGGCCTCTCGACTGCTTGCATCGAAAAATACACCGACAAGGAAGGCAAACTGGCACTGGGCGGTACTTGCCTGAACGTTGGTTGCATTCCTTCCAAGGCGCTGCTGGACAGCTCCTGGAAATTCCACGAAGCCCAGGATGGTTTCGCGATTCACGGCATCAACCATGCTGGCGTGACCATGGACGTGCCGGCAATGATCGGCCGTAAAGCCAACATCGTTAAAGGCCTGACTTCCGGCGTTGCGACCTTGTTCAAGGCCAATGGCGTGACTTCCCTGCAAGGCCACGGCAAGCTGCTGGCCGGCAAGAAAGTCGAGTTGACCAAGCCTGACGGTTCGGTAGAAATCATTGAAGCCGAAAACGTGATCCTGGCGTCCGGCTCGCGCCCAATCGACATTCCGCCAGCGCCCGTTGACCACAACGTCATCGTTGATTCGACCGGTGCCCTGGAGTTCCAGGCTATTCCTAAACGTCTGGGCGTGATCGGCGCTGGCGTGATCGGCCTGGAGTTGGGTTCGGTCTGGTCGCGTCTTGGCTCCGAAGTGACTGTGCTGGAAGCCCTGGACACGTTCCTGCTGGCTGCCGACACCGCGGTTTCCAAAGAAGCGTTTAAAACCCTGACCAAGCAAGGTCTGGACATCAAGTTGGGCGCTCGTGTTACCGGTTCCAAGGTCAACGGCGAAGAAGTCGTTGTAACCTACACCGATAAAGAGGGTGAAAAAACCATCACTTTCGACAAGCTGATCGTTGCTGTTGGTCGCCGCCCGGTGACCACCGAACTGTTGGCTTCCGACAGCGGTGTAAACATTGATGAGCGCGGCTTCGTCTTCGTTGACGATCATTGCGCTACCAGCGTGCCGGGCGTCTACGCCATCGGTGACGTGGTTCGCGGCATGATGCTGGCGCACAAGGCTTCCGAAGAAGGCGTGATGGTTGTTGAGCGCATCAAGGGCCACAAAACCCAGATGAACTACGACCTGATCCCGTCGGTCATTTACACGCACCCGGAAATTGCATGGGTCGGCAAGAACGAACAGCAGTTGAAAGCTGAAGGCGTTGAAGTTAACGTCGGCACCTTCCCGTTTGCCGCTTCTGGCCGTGCCATGGCAGCCAACGACACCGGTGGTTTTGTCAAAGTCATCGCTGATGCCAAGACTGACCGCGTATTGGGCGTACACGTAATTGGCCCTAGCGCTGCAGAACTGGTTCAGCAAGGCGCAATCGGTATGGAATTCGGCACCAGTGCCGAAGACCTGGGCATGATGGTTTTCTCCCATCCAACCCTGTCCGAAGCGTTGCACGAAGCAGCGTTGGCAGTGAATGGCGGCGCCATCCACATCGCCAACCGCAAGAAGCGCTAAGCGAGATAATAAGAAACCACGGCGGTTGCCCGTCGTGAGCCTTGCGCGCAAGACTCACCGCGGAATATCCGTTGGACGCAGTCTTGCGCAGCTTTGCAGGCCTTAGGCCCTTGAAGTTGTGCAAGCAGCAGTCACAGGTGGCGCGGCACTCATAATGAGCGCAGCGCCGAATGCGCAGTACCTAACGAAGACGGTAAAAAGCATGAATCTTCACGAGTATCAGGGTAAGCAGCTGTTCGCTGAATACGGCCTGCCAGTATCCCAGGGCTACGCAGTAGACACCCCGGAAGCAGCAGCAGAAGCTTGCGACAAAATCGGCGGCACCGAGTGGGTTGTCAAAGCCCAGGTTCACGCTGGTGGTCGCGGTAAAGCGGGCGGCGTTAAGCTGGTTCGCAGCAAAGAAGACGCCAAAGCCTTCGCACAGCAGTGGCTGGGCAAGCGTCTGGTGACTTACCAGACTGATGCCAATGGCCAACCAGTCACCAAGATCCTGGTTGAATCGTGCACTGATATCGCTAAAGAGCTGTACCTGGGCGCTGTCGTTGACCGTTCGAGCCGTCGCATCGTGTTCATGGCTTCCACCGAAGGTGGCGTGGACATCGAAAAAATCGCTCACGACACCCCGGAAAAAATTCTCAAAGCCACTATCGATCCACTGGTTGGCGCTCAGCCATTCCAGGGTCGCGAGCTGGCGTTCCAGTTGGGCCTGGAAGGCAAACAAGTTACCCAGTTCGCCAAGATCTTCGTAGGTCTGGCCAAACTGTTCCAGGATCACGATCTGGCCCTGCTGGAAGTGAACCCGCTGGTGATCAAGGCTGACGGCGATCTGCATTGCCTTGACGCGAAGATCAACATCGACGCCAACGCCATGTACCGTCAGCCAAAGCTGAAAACTTTCCACGATCCGTCGCAAGACGATCCGCGCGAAGCGCACGCTGCCAAGTTCGAACTGAACTACGTAGCCCTGGAAGGTAACATCGGTTGCATGGTCAACGGTGCTGGCCTGGCCATGGGTACCATGGACATCGTCAACCTGCATGGCGGCAAACCAGCCAACTTCCTCGACGTGGGCGGCGGTGCTACCAAAGAACGCGTTACCGAAGCGTTCAAGATCATTCTGTCCGACTCCAACGTCGCTGCAGTACTGGTTAACATCTTCGGCGGCATCGTTCGTTGCGACATGATTGCCGAAGGCATCATCGGTGCAGTGAAAGAAGTCGGCGTTAAAATCCCGGTGGTTGTTCGCCTTGAAGGTAACAACGCTGAACTGGGCGCTAAAGTACTGGCAGAAAGCGGTTTGAACATCATCGCAGCTACCAGCCTGACCGACGCTGCTCAACAAGTTGTCAAAGCTGCGGAGGGCAAGTAATGAGCGTCCTGATCAATAAAGACACCAAAGTTATCTGCCAGGGTATTACCGGTTCGCAAGGTAGTTTCCACACCCAGCAAGCCATCGAATACGGCACCAAGATGGTTGGCGGCGTAACCCCTGGTAAAGGCGGCACCGAGCACCTGGGTCTGCCAGTGTTCAACACCGTGAAAGACGCTGTTGCTCAAACTGGCGCTACTGCCAGCGTGATCTACGTACCGGCTCCTTTCTGCAAGGATTCGATCCTGGAAGCTGCTTTCGCCGGCATCAAGCTGATCGTTTGCATCACCGAAGGCATTCCTACCCTGGACATGCTGGACGCTAAAGTTAAGTGCGACGAGCTGGGCGTTGTCCTGATCGGCCCTAACTGCCCAGGCGTGATCACCCCAGGCGAATGCAAGATCGGCATCATGCCAGGTCACATTCACTTGCCAGGCAAAGTCGGTATCGTTTCGCGCTCCGGCACCCTGACCTACGAAGCTGTGAAGCAGACCACTGACGCCGGTTTCGGTCAGTCGACCTGTGTCGGCATCGGCGGTGACCCGATCCCGGGTTCGAACTTCATCGACATCCTGAAGCTGTTCCAGGAAGACCCGAAGACCGAAGCGATCGTAATGATCGGTGAGATCGGCGGTTCGGCTGAAGAAGAAGCGGCTGCCTACATCAAGGCACACGTGACCAAGCCGGTTGTTTCCTACATCGCTGGTGTGACTGCCCCTGCGGGCAAGCGCATGGGCCATGCTGGCGCAATCATCTCTGGCGGCAAGGGCACTGCAGACGAGAAGTTTGCTGCCCTGGAAGACGCAGGCGTTAAAACCGTGCGTTCGCTGGCAGACATCGGCAAGGCTTTGTCCGAGCTGACCGGTTGGGCTGTCAAGTAAGCCTCGCGCTTGGCTGACGCTTCACCAAACAAAGGCCACCTTCGGGTGGCCTTTGTGCATTCTGGGGTTTGATGAAGATGCAAACTGTGGGAGGGGGCTTGCTCCCGATAGCCATGCATTAGTCACTGTACAGGTTGACTGGCACACCGCTATCGGGAGCAAGCCCCCTCCCACAGTTCGTCTGTATCGCCAGGTTAAGTATAAAAACGCGACATTAAAATGTCGCTTATCGGACAGTGCGCCCTGCAACAGTGCGTTTTTCGGCCTGATTCTGTACTCTTGCCGCCTCTTTGTGCGCGCGCATCCCAAAAGGAAGCTCTGCGCCAGACTCGTCGAGCCCTATCCGGGCCGGCAGTATTTCCCTCATCCACAGGGAATCCCTCTCTAAATTCCGATTCAGTAGTGTGGTATTTCCTCAAATGAAAGTGTTGAAAAGCCAGGACATCCTGGCGTTAGGCTTTATGACTTTTGCGCTGTTCGTGGGCGCAGGCAACATCATCTTCCCGCCTATTGTCGGGTTGCAGTCCGGGCCGCATGTGTGGATGGCGGCGCTGGGCTTTCTGATCACCGCAGTCGGCCTGCCGGTGGTCACGGTGATAGCTCTGGCTAAAGTCGGCGGTGGCATGGATGCGTTGAGCAGTCCGATCGGCAAGGTTGCCGGTGGCCTGCTGGCAGCGGCGGCGTATTTGGCGGTCGGCCCGTTGTTCGCGACCCCGCGCACGGCGACTGTTTCGTTTGAAGTGGGCCTGGCACCGCTGACCGGCGAAAGCCCGCTGGCGCTGTTCCTCTACAGTTCGGTGTACTTCCTGGTGGTGTTTTTTGTGTCCTTGTACCCAGGCCGACTGTTGGACACCGTGGGGCGGTTCCTGGCGCCGCTGAAAATCATCGCGCTGGCCATTCTCGGCATCGCCGCGTTTGCGTTGCCGGCCGGTGAAGTAGGCGTCGCGACGCCGGAATACGTTGCCGCACCGTTCTCGCAAGGCTTCATCAATGGCTACCTGACCATGGATACCTTGGGCGCGCTGGTGTTCGGTATCGTCATCGTCAACGCGATCCGTTCGCGTGGCGTCGAGTCGCCGAAGCTGATCACGCGCTACGCAATCATTGCCGGGCTGATTGCCGGCGTGGGCTTGGCGCTGGTGTACGTCAGCCTGTTCCGCCTGGGTTCGGGCAGCCACGCTGTTGCTGCGGGTGCAGCGAATGGCGCGGCCGTGCTGCACGCTTACGTGCAATACACCTTCGGCTCGCTGGGCAGCGGGTTTTTGGCGGTGTTGATCTCGCTGGCGTGCCTGGTCACGGCCGTGGGCCTGACCTGCGCTTGCGCCGAGTACTTCAGCAAAGTTCTGCCGCTGTCTTACAAGACCCTGGTGGTGATACTCGCGCTGTTCTCGCTGTTTGTGTCCAACCTGGGCCTGACCAAGCTGATTGCCTTCTCGATCCCGGTGCTGACAGCGATTTACCCGCCGTGCATCGTGTTGGTGGCCCTGAGCTTCTGCAAAGACTTCTGGCAAGAACAGGGCCGCATTGTTGGCCCGGTGATGCTGGTGTCGTTCATCTTCGGTTGCATCGACGCGCTCAAGGGCGCTGGCCTGGCGGGTTGGGTGCCTGAGCAGTTGACCGACTTGCCACTGAGCGAGCAAGGCCTGGCGTGGCTGGTGCCGTCGGTGATGACCCTGGTAGTCGCCGTAGTGATTGACCGTATGCTCGGCAAGCGCAGCGAAGCCATCGCCTGATACACCGCTGAAGTTGCACCGAAATGCCCCGTATCAATCAATACGGGGCATTTTTTTTATGCTTATAAGATACATCTCCCAAGCGTTGGAACACGACCCAGCGTGGGAGCGAGCTTGCTCGCGATGGGCTGCGAAGCGGCCCCTGTAATGAGCAATGCAATACTTCAGGCATTCCCCGGCGCCTGCATTGGGGCTGCTTCGCAACCCATCGCGCAAGCCCGCTCCCACAGGGGAACCACTCTATAAGGACCTGCATGTCGTTCGTCGAAACCAATCAAGTCCACCTGCTGGCCGCCCTCTGGTTCGTGCTGTGCTGGGGCGGTTACACCCGTTACGCCACCTGGAAAGCCCGTGACACCGCGTGCCTGGCCAGCGTGCTGCACCTGTACCGCGAAGACTGGATGCGCCGCATGCTGCTGCGCGATAACCGTATCGCCGACGCCAGCGTGGTCGGCAACCTGGAGCGCAATGCCTCGTTCTTCGCTTCCAGCACCTTGATCATCCTCGCCGGTATCCTCACCGTACTCGGCGCTTCCGAGCGCGCGGTGTCACTGCTGGCGGACATCCCGATGGTGCAGCAAGCGTCCCAAGGCATGTCGGAAATCAAGCTGCTGTGCCTGGCGATGGTCTTTGTTTACGCGTTCTTCACGTTCAGTTGGTGCATGCGCCAATACAACTTCGCGGCGGTGCTGGTGGGCTCGGCGCCAATGATTGGTGAGCGGCATGTGTCGGAGCAGGAGCGCAAGGCGTTTGCGCTGCGGGCGGCGCGGGTGATTTCGATGGCGGCCAACCAGTTCAACTTTGGCCTGCGTGCTTATTACTTCGGCATGACCATGCTGGCGTGGTTTGTCAGCCCTTGGTTGTTCATGCTGATGAGCAGCGGGGTAGTGGTGGTGCTGTATCGCCGGGAGTTTCATTCCGACGTACTGCAGGTGATGGTTTACACCCCCACCGATATGTCGGTGCCGGAGGCGTCCAAGGAATCGCTGTCTTAACGCTTAAGGGTGGTAAAACGACTCCAACTTTTTGCCCGAACAAAAAACGCAGTCAAAGTAAAGCCCGCTATGTAAGCGGGCTTTCTTTTTTGCAACTGCGTGCTTCAAACCAAACTATTAAGGCTTGGCTGGAGCTGCTGGTGCTTCTGCAGGTGCGGCTTCTTTTGCTGCGGCTGCGTTCGATTCAGCCTGAGCTTTGGCAGCGTCGGCGTTTTCTTTGGCAGCGTCGTTTACTTTGTCCTGAGCCTTGGCCATGTCTTTCTGAGCTTGCTCAGAATGCGCGGCTGCGTCTTGGGCTTTGTCTTCGGATTTTTTATCGCAGGCAGCGAGACCGAGGGCAGCGGCGAGCATCATGGAAACAGCTAAAGTTTTACGCATGGGGTGTTTCTCCTTATTGAAGATATCTAGTGGCCTTTCGAGCATGGGCGCTCAGCATTAGTTCCTTTTATTCCATAGATATATAAACAAAGAATTTCAAGGAACTTTCAGCCGCAGCGCAAACGCCTCAAATCCCTTCGGCACCAGCCTGTAGCCGCCTCGCGTTTGAACGATTGCCACTGCCAGCGCCCATTTCAAGATTGAGCAATCGTCGCGCCCTTGAAATCCTCGCCTTAGCCCCCAACTTTGAAGACAACCCGCCGCCAACCCTCAAGGGCGCGGCCACTGCCATCCAATTGGAGTTTGATGACCATGAGTGTGGAAACTCAAAAGGAAACCCTGGGCTTCCAGACCGAGGTGAAGCAACTGCTGCACCTCATGATCCATTCGCTGTATTCCAACAAGGAAATTTTCCTTCGCGAATTGATCTCGAACGCCTCTGACGCCGTCGACAAATTACGTTTCGAAGCCTTGTCCAAGCCTGAGTTGCTGGAAGGTGGCGCCGAGCTGAAAATCCGTGTGAGCTTCGACAAAGACGCCAAAACCGTCACCCTCGAAGACAACGGTATCGGCATGAGCCGCGAAGACGCGATCACCCACTTGGGCACCATCGCTAAATCCGGCACGGCCGATTTCATGAAGAACCTGTCGGGCGACCAGAAGAAAGACTCGCACCTGATCGGCCAATTCGGTGTGGGCTTCTACTCGGCCTTCATCGTTGCCGACAAAGTTGAAGTGTTCAGCCGCCGTGCGGGCCTCGACGCCAGCGAAGGTGTGCACTGGTCTTCCAAAGGCGAGGGCGAGTTTGAAATCGCCACCGTCGAAAAGGCTGATCGCGGTACGCGTATCGTGTTGCACTTGAAGGCCGCCGAAGACGAATTCGCCGACGGCTGGCGCCTGCGCAACATCGTCAAGAAGTACTCCGACCACATCGCGCTGCCGATCGAGTTGCCTAAAGAGCAGGCGGCGGCAGAAGGCGAAGAGGCTCCAGCCCAGGAATGGGAAGTGGTCAACCGCGCCAGCGCGCTGTGGACCCGCCCTCGTACCGAGGTCAAGGACGAGGAATACCAGGAGTTCTACAAACACATTGCTCACGACTATGAAAATCCGCTGAGCTGGAGCCACAACAAGGTCGAGGGCAAGCTGGAATACAGCTCGCTGCTCTACGTGCCGGCGCGTGCTCCGTTCGACTTGTACCAGCGTGAAGCGCCTAAAGGCCTGAAGCTGTACGTGCAGCGTGTATTCGTGATGGACCAGGCGGAATCCTTCCTGCCGTTGTACCTGCGTTTTATCAAGGGTGTGGTCGACTCCAACGACCTGTCGCTGAACGTGTCGCGGGAAATACTGCAGAAAGACCCGATCATCGACTCCATGAAGTCGGCGCTGACCAAGCGCGTGCTCGACATGCTGGAAAAACTCGCGAAGAACGAGCCTGAGCAATACAAAGGCTTCTGGAAAAACTTCGGCCAGGTCATGAAAGAAGGCCCGGCGGAAGATTTCGCCAACAAGGAAAAAATCGCCGGTTTGCTGCGCTTTGCCTCGACTCAGGGCACCGACGCGGAGCAAAACGTGTCGCTGGCCGAGTACCTGGCCCGTGCCAAGGAAGGTCAGGACAAGATCTACTACCTGACCGGCGAGAAGTACGAAGCGGTCAAAGACAGCCCGCACCTTGAGGTCTTCCGCAAGAAAGGCATCGAAGTACTGCTGCTGACCGACCGTATCGATGAGTGGCTGATGAGCTACCTCAGCGAGTTCGACGGCAAGACCTTCGTCGACGTGGCCCGTGGTGACCTGGACCTGGGTAACCTGGACTCCGAAGAAGAGAAGAAAGAAGCCGAAGAAGTCGCCAAGGCCAAAGAAGGCCTGGTTGAGCGAATCAAGACTGCCTTGGGCGATGCCGTCAGCGAAGTGCGGGTTTCCCACCGTCTGACCGACTCTCCGGCGATTTTGGCCATCGGCGAGCAGGACATGGGCATGCAGATGCGTCAGATCCTCGAAGCCAGCGGCCAGAAGGTTCCGGATTCCAAGCCGATCTTCGAATTCAACCCGGCTCACCCGCTGATCGAGAAACTCGACGGCGAGCAAAGTGAAGAGCGTTTTGGCGACCTGTCGCACATCCTCTTCGACCAGGCCGCACTGGCCGCCGGTGACAGCTTGAAGGACCCGGCCGCTTACGTGCGCCGACTGAACAAGCTGTTGGTTGAACTGTCGGTTTAACAGCGTTTTGGAAAAACCCGCCTCGGCGGGTTTTTTCGTTTCAGCCCACTGCAACTGGAGTAAATGATGAGCCAAGTCACTGTGCGTTCCGTGGTCTATCAGATTGATGGCCAGTCTTATGAAAGCCGCCTCGCGTTTGATGCCAGCCATAAAGGCCCGCTGCCAGGCCTGCTGATGGCACCGAACTGGATGGGTGTGAGCGCAGGCGCCGAAGAAATCGCCAAAAGTGTTGCCGCCAAGGGCTACGTGGTGCTGGTCGCCGACCTTTACGGGCAAACCGTGCGCCCCTCGAATGGCGATGAAGCCGGCGCTGCGATGATGCCGCTGAAGGATGACCGCGCGTTGCTGAACACACGCATGCAGGCCGCTTTCGAGCAACTGCAAGGTCAGACCGAAGCCGCAGTCGATACTTCGAAACTGGCAACCTTTGGTTTCTGCTTCGGCGGTTGCTGCTCGCTGGAACTGGCCCGTACCGGCGCACCGTTGAAGGCCGCCGTGTCGTTCCACGGTACGCTCGACACGCCAAACCCTGCGGATGCGAAGAACATCAAAGGTTCAGTGCTGGTGCTGCACGGCGCCTCTGATCCCTTGGTGCCAAAAGAACAACTGCCGGCGTTTGAAGATGAAATGAATGCGGCCGGTGTAGATTGGCAGTTGCTCAGCTACGGCGGTGCCGTGCACTCGTTTACCGACCCGCACGCCAATGTGCCAGGCAAGATGATGTACGACGCGAAGACCGCTGCACGTGCTTTCCAGTCGATGCATAACTTGCTGGATGAAGTGTTCAAGGGCTGATTTCAGCGCCTGTTCCGGCCATATCGCAGGCAAGTCAGCGCTATGGCTAGCTGACGATTCCTGTTTGAGCGGCTTAGCGGCTGCCGAGCATGACCCGCTCGACGGCGCGTTGCGCTATTGGCTGAACGCACCTTCGGACAGCTGCGTCTCGATGGTGACGTCTGCGGTGGTCATCAGCTTGTGCACCGGGCAGCGGTCCGCCACACGGTGCAGTTCGTCGCGCTGTTCGTCGGTGAGCACGCCCTTGAGGGTCAACTTGACGTTGAGCTTATACTTGCCCTTTTGCTCCTCAGCGCTGTCGTGGGTGACCTCGACCGTCACGCCGGTGAGGGGAATGTCTTTCTTCTGGGCGTAGAGCTTGACGGTCAACGCCTTGCAGGACGCCAGCGCGGCATCGAAGTAGTCGTGGGGGGAGGGCGCCGAGTCATCACCGCCGAGGCTCTTGGGCAAGTCGGTAAACAGCTCGTGGTTATTGATATTCACGCTGTGGTGAAAGTTGTCGTTGTTCAACGTATTGACGGTAACCGGCATGGTGAACCTCACGGAGCGGCAGGATGAAGGTCTTGAAGTTATAGAGCATTCTGCCACTTAAGTGTTCCGCGCATTTGTGTGGGAGCCTGCTTGCTCGCGATTGCGGTGTGCCAGATAAGTATTTTTCAACTGACACACCGCAATCGCGAGCAAGCCCGCTCCCACAAAAGCGCCTTTGATCCGCTTCAACCNCCGCTTCAACCACTCAGGTCGGCTTTCAGGCCGCCGTGCTCTTGCTTTTGATCTGCTTTTGATCTGAGAAGCGCCCCGTTAAACCACGCTGGCCGCACGCAGGCTTGAATCCTTGGGTAACCCGGCAGGACGCCGGGTTAGCCGCGCTGGGCCAAGGATGGCCCATCGCGGCGGCCCACGGATTCAAGCCTGTGTGCGGGCATGCCGAGCCTAAGCGAGGCACCGAGTGGTGGGGCGAGGACCTTTTGGTTACTTTTGGGTCCTTTCAAAAGTGACTCGCTGTAAGAGCGAAACCGATATAAGCCATAATCCAAATACCGGATATGTACCCAACCTGAAGGCCCAAGCCCGTTTGCTGCGCGACGGCGCTACATCAAAGGTGCAGTGGAGCCTCCCACAGTTGAGCGCATGGCTCCTCACAAACCGGCCGCGCATAAAAAAGCCCCGAACCAGTCGGGGCTTTTCACATGATCAACCTGCAGGGGTTTACTTACCCTGCCAGCGTTTCAGTACCAAGGTGGCGTTGGTGCCACCGAAGCCGAAGCTGTTGCTCATCACGGTGTCGATTTTTACGTCTTCAACGGTCTTGGTCAGGATCGGCATATCGGCGACGACCGGGTCGATCTCGTCGATGTTGGCCGAACCGGCCATGAAGTTGCCTTCCATCATCAGCAGGCAGTAGATCGTCTCGTGAACGCCTGCGGCGCCCAACGAGTGACCGGACAAGCTCTTGGTAGAGCTGATGGCCGGAGCCTTGTCGCCGAAGACTGCACGCACACCTTCCATTTCCTTGGCGTCGCCAACCGGAGTCGAGGTGCCGTGGGTGTTCAGGTAGTCGATTGGGGTGTCTACAGTCGACATCGCCATCTGCATGCAGCGAATTGCGCCTTCACCGCTTGGCGCAACCATGTCGTAGCCGTCGGAAGTAGCGCCGTAACCGACGATTTCCGCGTAGATTTTGGCGCCACGGGCCAGAGCGTGTTCCAGCTCTTCGACCACGACCATACCGCCGCCACCGGCGATGACAAAACCGTCACGCTGGGCGTCGTAGGCACGCGAGGCCTTTTGCGGGGTTTCGTTGTACTGGGTGGACAGCGCGCCCATGGCGTCGAACAGGAACGACTGGCTCCAGTGTTCTTCTTCACCGCCGCCGGCAAACACGATGTCCTGCTTGCCCAACTGGATCTGCTCAACCGCTGTGCCGATGCAATGTGCACTGGTAGCGCAAGCGGAGGAGATCGAGTAGTTCACGCCCTTGATCTTGAACGGCGTGGCCAGGCAGGCCGAAACGGTGCTGCCCATGGTCCGCGTTACACGGTACGGGCCGACGCGCTTCACGCCTTTTTCGCGCAGGATGTCCAGCGCTTCCATCTGGTTCAGGGTCGATGCGCCGCCGGAGCCGGCGATCAAGCCGGTGCGTACGTTCGATACCTGGTCTTCGCTCAGGCCGGAGTCGGCGATTGCGTCTTTCATGGCCAGGTAGGCATAAGCTGCTGCGTGGCCGACGAAGCGGAAGATCTTGCGATCAATCAGTTCTTCGAGGGGCAGGTCGATGGAGCCGGAAACCTGGCTACGCAGACCCATTTCGGCATATTCCGGGTTGAAGCGGATGCCAGGGCGACTTGCACGCAGGTTAGCGGTGACGGTCTCTTTGTCATTGCCCAGGCAAGAAACAATGCCCAGACCAGTGATAACGACGCGGCGCATGCGGATAACCCTTAAAAGTTGTCAGTGGAAGTAAATACGCCGACCCGAAGGCCTTCGGCAGTATAGATCTCGCGACCGTCGACAGTGACCGAACCGTCGGCGATGGCCAAGTTCAGCTTGCCCTTGAGGACGCGCTTGATTTGAATGTTGTAAGTGACTTTTTTGGCGGTCGGCAGGACCTGGCCAAAGAACTTCACTTCGCCCGAACCCAGGGCGCGACCGCGGCCTGGCAGGCCTTGCCAGCCCAGGTAGAAGCCGACCAGTTGCCACATGGCGTCGAGGCCCAGGCAGCCTGGCATCACCGGGTCACCTTCAAAGTGGCAGGCGAAGAACCACAGGTCCGGGGTGATATCCAGCTCGGCGACCAATTCACCTTTGCCGTACTTGCCACCTTCTTCACTGATATGGGTGATGCGATCCACCATCAGCATATTCGGGGCGGGCAGTTGCGCGTTACCTGGGCCGAACAGCTCACCGCGACTGCAGCGCAGCAGGTCTTCCCGAGTAAAGGCGTTTTGTTTGGTCATGCGAGCTCCTCAATAATCCCATGCGGCAGGGTAGGGCAAATCTTCCCGAACCGAATGAAGCGTTCATGCCTCATGTCGGCAGCCTACACATAGACTATTGCGTTGTAGTGAAAGTCACAGCGTCAAGGCACTCAATGTACACTTGTTCACTGAAATTTTAAACCGGGCCTGTGTATCGGCCCGTTTGGGTGCCTAAGACTGCCGCACTTTCGCCTTTCACGCCAGTCGCAGTTGGTTAATGGCGCGGCGTTACTGCACCCATCGCTGTAGGATTTGCTGCAAATCCGTACGTTTGAACGGCTTGGCCAGGTAATCGTTCATTCCGGCTGCAAGGCACGCTTCGCGATCGCCCTGTAACGCGTTGGCGGTCAACGCGATGATGGGCAGGTCAGCGCAGCCGGGCAGTTGGCGAATCTGCCGGGTGGCTTCGTAGCCGTCGATCAACGGCAGGCGGCAGTCCATCAGAATCGCGGTAAAAATCAGGCTCTCGGCGCTGCGGATCGCCTCGGCGCCATCGGTCGCCAGGCTCACTTCAAAACCCAGGCTACGCAGCATGGCTTCGACCACGGTGCGGTTGACCGGGTTGTCCTCCACCAGCAGCACATGGCGGCCATCGCCGGCGCCGGTTTTGCCTGCGGCGTCCTGAACAATTGCCGGCAAACTGTGCTGATCAATCGCCAGCGGGATTTCCAGGGTAAATACCGAGCCGCGGCCTTCTTCGCTCTGCGCGCGCAGTGTGCCGCCCATGCGTTCGGCCAGCGTGCGGGCGATGGGCAGGCCGAGGCCAGTGCCGCCGTAACGTCTTGAAATGGAACTGTCGGCCTGCTGAAACGCGTCGAACATTGAGTCCAGGCATTCGGCGGAAATGCCAATGCCGCTGTCGCGCACGGTGCAGGTAAACCACACCAGTGCATGGTCCAGCGTCTGCCAGTGCGGCTCGACGGTGATCGTGCCGTGTTCGGTGAATTTGAGCGCGTTGCCGATCAGGTTCACCAGGATTTGCCGGATGCGCGTCGGGTCGCCCTGTACCCGCAGGGCGCTCATGCCCGGCGGAATCGGCAGTTCCAGCGCCAGCCCGCGTTGCTGGGCGCTGTGCTGGAAAGCCTGGGCGCAACTGCTGATCAAGTCGGCGAGGTTGAACGAAATATGTTCCAGTTCCAGCGCCGCGCGCTCGATGCGTGAGAAGTCGAGAATGTCGTTGATCACCTTGAGCAAATGCTCGGTGGATTCAGAGGCGAGTGCCGCGTATTCGGTCTGCTCCTCGGTCATCTCGGTGGTTTCCAGCAATTGCAACATGCCCAGCACGCCGTTCATGGGCGTGCGCAGCTCGTGGCTCATCATCGCCAGGAAGTCCGATTTGGCATTGTTCGCGCGCTCGGCTTCTTCGCGGGTCTGAATCAACTGGGCCATGGCTTGCTGTTGTTCGCGGCTAGCGTGGTTGAGGCCTTCGGCAAGGTTATTGATATGGCGCGACAGGTCGCCCAGCTCGGAGTCGTCAACGATCGGCAGCGGTGTTTTGTAGTCACCTTGCTGGATGGCTTTTACTGCGTTGCCCATGGCGCTGATCGGCTGTGACAGGCTCGCGGCCAGGCGACGCGCGAGCAGGAAGGTAAACAGCAGCGCGAACAAGGCGAGGATGCCGGCTTTGAGCAGGATCTCTTGTTGGCGTTGGCTGAATGCGTCGTTGGACATGCCGACGATGACCCGGCCCAGGTAATCCGCGCGCGGCGCCTTCGGTTCGTTGAGGTTGTCCTGGAAAAAGTCGTTGCCCAACTGGATGTGTTGCAAGCGGATGGGAGCCTGGAACACCTTCACCGACAGCGAGCGGTCATGTTTTTCCGACGGTTGTTCGACATACACCAGAATGTTTTCGGCGCTGTCCTGAATTTCCAGGAAGCGCACGTGGGGCGTGGCCAACGTGGCGCGCAGCAGGCTTTCGAGCACCTCGTTGTTGCCGGATATCACCCCGTATTCAGTGGCGGGCGCGAGCTGGTTGGCGATCAGTTGGCCGGTGTGGTCGAGTTCCTGGCGCAGGTCCTGCAGACGCACGAAGGTAAAGAAGCTGATTAACAGCAAGGTCAACAACAGCGCCGGGCCCAGCGTGATGAGCTGGGTGCGGGTGTTGATGTCCCAACGACGACGCAAGGTCATGGGCGTTTTTCTCCTTCGGCCAGCCGGGCGGCGACGGCGCTGTCGTCAACCTGTTCAATCCCCAGTGAGCGCGCGACTTGGGGGTTGCCCACGACTTTGAAGTGTTCCGGGTACAGCGCGCGCGGCCAACTGGCCGGCGGGTGGTCGAGCAAGCGGTCGAGTACATTCAGCCAGTCGGCCTGGTCGCTGTAGGTGCTGGCCAGGCTGCCGGCTTTGACGAACCCGGCGTTGGGGCCGAACAGCGGCAGTTGCTGAGCGTAACTGCTGAGTAACAGGTTTTTCACGGTTTTTGGGTTGTACAGCCGCGGGTCGTCGAGCCCAAGCAGCACGTCACTGTTTTTGAGCAGGTTTTGCAATGGCCGACTGTCATTAATGTTGTCCCAGAACTGCGGCACGATTTCCAACCCCATGGGCGCCGCATACCGGCGCAGCTCTTGCAGCAGGAATTCACTGTCGACGTCGTAGAGCACACCGACACGCCGGGCCTGCGGCAACACACTGGCGATCAGCTGCAATTGGCGCTCAAGCGGTGGGTCGCTCCACAACAGGCTGATTTTGGCCGGGTGCATGCCGCCCAGCCGCTTGCGCGCTTGCAGGCGGCTGATGCGCAGCACCAGCGTGGGCGGGCCTTGAGTATCTTGCAGGCGCCAATCAAGGCCGGGCAGGTCCAGCAGGATCAAGCGCGTGTTGGCCGGCAACTGGCTCGGCGCCGGCAGGTCGTGGAGCGGGGTAAAGCTCACGCGGTCTTCGGGGCGCTGCAGGGCCAGCGCCTGGGCGAAGGCTTGCACGCCGGCAGCGTCTTCGGCGGCGGTCAGCAAAATGTCTGCGCCCCTGGCCGGCGCCGTCAGCAACAGGCACATTGCCAGGCATGTGCGCAGCCCGCCGCGCCGCCAGAGCTTTAAAACAAACAAGAAGGTCATCCGTGACTGATCGCCCATGTCAGAACTCTAACTCCGCGCTGAAGTAGAGGACGTGGCGGCTGTCGTAATTGTTATCGGCCCAGGTGGTGGGCTGGCTATCCAGGCGTTGTTGCAACATGCCGGCCAGCTCCACGTTGGCTTTGCCCACGGCAATGCGCTTGGCCACGCGCAAGTCGACCCGTTCGAAGCGATATTGGTTGAGTGCGTCGTCGCCATAGTAGAACAACGCACTGGACCAGCCTTGGCCCCATTCTCGCAGCCAGCCGGCCGAGCCGCTGTTACGTGCGGTTTGCGCCTTGTCCAGCGGGTTGCTGGAGGTTGCATCGACGTAAGCATAGGTCAGCCGCAGGCGGTCGGCGCTGCTCATGCGCCAGTCGAACTGCGACTCGGCACCGGTAAACCGTGCGCTGTTGGCGTTGCTCGCGATGTATTGGTTGTTGCGCAGCGGCGAGCTGATCATGTCGGTGATTTCGTCGTAGAACAGTTTCACGTCGACATTCAGTCCAAGGTCGGCAAAGAAGCCGTTGTAGCCCAGCTCTCTTGAGCGCATCAACTCTTTATCGAGATTGCCGGGGCCTCGCGTCACCACAAAATATTGCCCGGCGTTTTGCCCATAGGTCGGGGAGCTGAGATGGGTGACGCGATAGCTCCAGTTGACGTTGTTCTCGAACATGTCCGGCGACCGAATCGCTTCGGAATACACCGCGCGCAGGCCGTGGCGCGGGTTGATCAGGTAGTTGACCGCCACCCGTGGTGTCAGCGAGTGGCCGCTCAAATTCGTGTCTTCGTACATGGCGCCGCCTTGCAGCAGCCAGTGTTCGCTGGCGCGCCATTCCAGGTGGCCGAACAAACGCCACGTAGTGTCGTCGAGCGTGCCATTGAAGTAGGTGTCGGAGTCGGCGCGGTCGTAGCGGTAGTTCATGCCGCTGACCAGGCGCAGGCTGTCGGAAAGGCTCAGGGTGTCCTGTATCTCAAGGTCGTAGCGGCTCTCGCGGGTGCTTTGGTCGATGTCGCCGCACACGCTTTGGCTGGCGCCGTCACGCCACTGGTCCAGTACCTGGTTGCCCAGCGCTTGTTCAGCGGCGCTACCCGGTGGTGCAGTGGCCTGGCTGAAGGTGTCCATGTGCCGCGCAAGCAATTCGGCATAGTTGGGGTTGAGCTGCCACAACTGGGTCAATTGCGGGCTGAACGAGACCTTGGCGTCACAGGCTTTCCAAATCTGCTGGCGGTTCCATTGCTGGGCCGAGCCTTGGATATACAGGCTGTGTTCGGGGTTGAACTCGACATTCCAGCGCAACGAACCGGCATAGTCCTTGGCGGCTACGTCGGAATTGGTACCGCCTTCGGTAATCCCGGCGAATACCGGCGTGTAGGTATAGGGGCGCTGATTGGTGCCTTCCTTGGCATTTAATTGCAAATCGATGCTCTGCTGCGCGTTCAGGGTTTGGCTCACCGCCAGGCTGAAGCGGCTGAGCCGGCGGCCATCACGGCGGTCGGCGCCGAGGGCATCGCTGTCAAACCCATCGTCCTGTTGCCCGGACATGGACAGGCGCAAGTCGCCGGTCTCCCAGCCCATGCCCTGGCTTGCGTAGAAGTCGTTGATCCCGCGCTCGCCACGCACCACTTTTACCCGCGAGCCATGGCTGTTGGCCGGTGAGCGCGTGAGGATATTGACCACAGCCATTAATGCATTGGCGCCGTAGCTGACCGTGTTGGGGCCGCGAAACACCTCGATACGCTCGATGTCTTCCATGGCCACCGGAATATCGCTCCAGTCCACCGTCGCCAAGCCTGCGCGGTACACCGAACGCCCGTCGATCAATACTTGCATGCGCCGCGCATCGCTGGCGCTGGTGCCGTGGTAGTTCACCGCCGCCTGGTTGCCGGTGGTGTAGCCGACCATCATCCCTGGCACCAGGCGTAGCAGCTCGGCGATGTCGCGTGCGCCACTGGCCTTGATCAGCTCGCTGTCGATCACGGTCATGCTGCCGGGCACGGCGGCGGCCGATTGCTTGAGGCGAGTGGCGGTGAGTACTTGCGGCAGCGGCTGGCTGTCGAGGAACAGGTCATCAGCCAGCGCAGGTGCGCTGCACAACAGCATCAAGCACAGAAAGGGGTGGGCAGGAGGGCCTGTATACACGGCACGGCCTTGATCATTACGGATAGCCGCCCATGTTAACTGAGGTCAGGCCATTTGCCATTCACCGCACTGGCAATTAGTTCACAGAACGGTAACGTTTTCCGACAGGCGCACGAATTGATACGGGGGCTGGCCGCAAGCGGGTCGCCCCGTATAATGCCGCCATCGTCACTGGTATGGATTAACGGATTGCATATGACTGAACAGCGCCCTATTGCGGTCCTTGGAGGCGGAAGTTTTGGTACCGCCGTGGCTAACCTGCTCGCCGAAAACGGGCATGCGGTGCGCCAGTGGATGCGCGATCCCGAGCAGGCCGAGGCGATTCGCGTGCACCGCGAAAACCCGCGTTACCTCAAAGGCATCAAGATTCACCCGGCGGTCGAGCCGGTGACGGACTTATTGGCCACGCTGACCGAATGCGACCTGTGCTTCGTCGCGCTGCCCTCCAGCGCCTTGCGTTCGGTGCTGGCACCGCACGCCGAACGGCTGGCGGGCAAGTTGCTGGTCAGCCTGACCAAAGGCATCGAGGCGCAGACTTTCAAGCTGATGAGCGAAATTCTCCAGGAGATCGCCCCTCAGGCGCGTATTGGTGTGCTGTCCGGGCCGAACCTGGCACGCGAGGTCGCCGAGCACGCGCTGACGGCCACCGTGGTCGCCAGTGAAGACGAGGCGCTGTGCGAGCGTGTTCAAGCGGTGCTGCACGGTCGCACGTTCCGTGTGTATGCCAGCAGCGATCGCTTCGGCGTCGAGTTGGGCGGGGCGCTGAAAAACGTCTACGCGATCATTGCCGGTATGGCCGTGGCCCTTGGCATGGGCGAAAACACCAAAAGCATGCTGATCACCCGTGCCCTGGCCGAGATGACCCGGTTTGCGGTAAACCAGGGTGCCAACCCGATGACGTTTCTGGGGCTGGCGGGCGTGGGCGATTTGATCGTGACCTGCTCGTCGCCAAAAAGCCGTAACTATCAGGTCGGGTTTGCCTTGGGCCAGGGCCTGAGCCTGGAAGACGCGGTGACGCGCCTGGGCGAAGTCGCCGAGGGCGTCAATACGCTTAAAGTGCTGAAGGCCAAGGCACAGGAAGTCGGGGTGTATATGCCGCTGGTCGCCGGGCTGCATGCGATCCTGTTTGAAGGGCGCACGCTGAACCAGGTCATCGAGTTGCTGATGCGCGCTGAACCGAAAACCGATGTCGACTTTATTTCCACCAGTGGTTTCAACTGAGGTACGCCTTATGAACGATCCGAAAGCAGCCCCCAAATACGAGTCCATTGTGCTGCGTATCCTGTGGATGCTGGTGTTTGCCCTGGTGTGGCAAGTGGCGCAATTCCTGCTCGGCGGGCTGGTGGTGGTGCAGTTGATTTATCGCCTGATCTACAGCGCGCCGAACCTTGGCCTGATGAACTTCGGCGACAGCCTCAGCCAGTTCCTCGCGCAGATCGGCCGTTTCGGCAGCTTCCACACCGAGCAAAAGCCCTGGCCATTCGCTGATTGGCCCACCCCGCGCGCACCCGAAGGCGAAGCCGCGCACAGCGTGCCACCGGCGCCGCACCCGGTGCGTGATGAGGAGCCAAAACTGTGAAGCTGTGGATTTTGCGCCACGGTGAGGCGCAGGCCCAAGCGCGCACCGACGCCGAACGCAACCTGACCGAGCAGGGCCGCGGCGAAGTGTTACGCAGTGCCGCCCACCTGATCGGCCAGCCCATCAGCGCCATCCTCGCCAGCCCGTACGTGCGTGCGCAGCAGACCGCCGAGCTGGTGCGCGACGCGTTGGGCTTTGAGCCGCCGATCAAAACGGTGGCGTGGCTGACGCCGGAGGGCAACCCGTTGCAGGTGCTGGCACAGCTCGACACCGATAGCGCCGACGACAATGTGCTGCTGGTCAGCCATCAGCCCTTGGTCGGCAGCCTGATCAGCTTTTTGCAACACGGCCATCAACGTCAGCCGCAACCGATGCACACCGCCAGCCTGGCCGAACTGGAAGGGGACTTCCCGCTGGCGGGCCTGATGAACCTGGTTAGCGTGAAACACCCGTAGACCAGTGCAGCCCACCAAGACAATTATGTGGCAGGATTAGGTTCATCATAAAAACAGGAAGGACCTGCACATGAGCCTGTGGCGCACCCAACCGAATATCGACCAACTCAATGCCATGCAGAAAAACACCATTGGCGAGCTGCTCGATATTCGTTTTGAAAGCTTCGATGAGCATTCCCTGACGGCCAGCATGGTGGTCGACGCCCGCACCCATCAACCTTACGGCCTGCTGCACGGCGGCGCGTCGGTGGTGCTGGCGGAAAGCGTCGGCTCAGTGGCGGCCTACCTGTGCGTTGATTCCAGCAAATTCTACTGCGTGGGGCTGGAGGTCAACGCCAACCACCTGCGCGGTGTGCGCAGCGGGCGGGTGACGGCGGTGGCGCGGGCGATCCACATCGGCCGCACCACGCAGGTATGGGATATTCGCCTGACCAGCGACGACGGCAAAGCCAGTTGCGTGTCGCGCCTGACCATCGCCGTGGTGCCGCTGGGCGAGAACCCTCCGGCACGATAGGCATGGCGTGAGTGTCATCATTCCTGGCAGTTACGGTCATTGCGGCGCTGCCTTGGCGTGGCGACAATCAGGCTCTGTTTTTGTAAATGGGTCCGGTATGTCGCAGCCTGTGTTTTTTGCCCACGCCAATGGCTTCCCTTCGGCCACCTACGGCAAGTTGTTTGCCGCGCTGGCTCCTGAATTTTCAGTGGCTCACCTGCCGCAGCACGCTCACGACCCCAGGTTTCCGGTGGACGACAACTGGCAGAACCTGGTTGACGAGCTAATCCACCATTTAGAGCAGCAGCCGGAGCCGGTGTGGGGCGTGGGTCACTCGCTCGGCGGCGTGCTGCACTTGCACGCCGCCATGCGTTGCCCGCAGCTCTACCGTGGCGTGGTGATGCTCGATTCGCCGGTGCTGACCCGCGCAGACCGCTGGCTGATTCGCGCCGCCAAGCGCTTCGGCTTTATCGATCGCCTGACCCCGGCCGGGCGCACCCTGGGCCGCCGCGAAGAGTTCGCTGATCTCGACACTGCGCGCAGCTACTTTGCCGGCAAGACGCTGTTTCGGGGGTTCGACCCGGAATGTTTTGACGCGTACCTGCAACATGGCCTGCAACAAGTCGGCGACCGCCTGCGCCTGCGCTTTGATCCGGCCACCGAAATCAGCATTTACCGCGGCATACCGCACACCAGCCCCGGCCAGGTTCGCCAGTTGAAAGTGCCGCTGGCGGTGGTGCGCGGGCGCCAAAGCCGCGTGGTGATGCGGCACCATGTCAGTGGCGTCGGCCGCCTGCCGATGGGCGAGATGCTCACCTTGCCGGGTGGGCATATGTTCCCCCTCGAATGCCCTCAAGCCACCGCGACCCTGATCAAAGACCTGTTCTGCCGCTGGCAAGCCCGCGAGCGCAGTTGCGCATGAGCGCGCCGGTCGAGGAAGTGCGCCTGAGCCTGGCGCATATCGAGTTGGCGGCGCATCTGTTTGGCCCCGAACAGGGTTTGCCGGTGATCGCCCTGCATGGCTGGCTCGACAACGCCAACAGCTTTGCACGGCTGGCGCCGAAACTGCAGGGTTTGCGCATCGTAGCGCTGGACCTGGCCGGCCATGGGCATTCTGCGCATCGTCCTGCCGGGGCGGGTTACGCCTTGTGGGACTACGTGCACGATGTGCTGCAAGTCGCCGAACAATTGGGCTGGAAACGTTTTGCATTACTTGGCCATTCGCTCGGCGCCATCGTCTCTTTGGTGTTGGCCGGTGCCTTGCCTGAGCGTGTAACGCACTTGGGATTAATTGACGGTGTGCTGCCGCCAACCGCCGCCGGCGACAGCGCGGCCGAGCGACTGGGCATGGCGTTGCAAGCGCAATTGAACCTGCAGGGCAAGCGCAAGCCGGTCTACAGCACCCTCGATGCTGCGGTTGAAGCGCGGATGAAAGGCTTGGTGGCAGTCAGCCGTGAAGCCGCCGAACTGCTGGCCCAGCGCGGTTTGATGCCGGTGCCGGGTGGTTATACCTGGCGCACGGACAGTCGCCTGACCCTGGCGTCGCCAATGCGCCTGACCGATGAACAAGCCATGGCGTTTGTGCGTCGCGTGGGTTGCCCAACGCAACTGGTGGTCGCGGCTGACGGCATGCTGGCGAAACATCCCGAATTGCTTTCTCAGCTACCCTTCACGGTGACCACGCTGCCAGGTGGCCATCATTTGCACCTGAACGATGAGCCCGGCGCAGCTCTTGTTGCAGACTGTTTCAATCGGTTCTTCTCCATGCCTTGACTTGGCGGGGTCAACTGCCGAGGCTGGGCGGATTGAAAGGGAGTCAACCATGCACGTGTTCAACACCAATACCGCAGCGACCTCCGATGGCCAAGGCTCAACGATCCGATGAGCCTGCGCAAAGGATGTATCCGTGCCCTCGGGCTGTGCTGTTTCAGCCCCTTGGTGTTCGCCGCCGATGTGCCGGGAAGCCAGGACCTGCCTGCCGTGGCCCGTCAGGTCGATGCGCAAATCGTCGATTACCGACCCGCTGAAGAAAAGGAACGCGTCTACCCGATGGGCGCGATCCGCAAGATCAGCGGCCAGTTGCGCTACGAAGGCCAGGCCACCGCGCGCGGCCAGGCCACTGCAATCACCTACGAACTGCCTGCCGAACACACCTCCAGCGCCGCGTTTACAGCCACGCGCGAGGCGTTGCAGGCCAAGGGCGCGCAGTTGTTGTTCTGGTGCCAGGCGCGTGATTGCGGCGAAAGCAGCCTGTGGGCCAATGAAGTGTTCGGCAATGCCAAGCTGGTCGGCGCCGACGGCCAGCAGGAATACCTGTTGTTGCGCCTCGCCGCCCCGCAGGACAACTCACTGGTGGCGCTTTACGGCATCACCCGAGGCAATCGCCGCGCTTATCTGCATGTAGAACAACTCGACGCCAGCGCACCGCTGGGGGATGTGTTGCCCACCTCGGCGACCTTGCTGCGTGAGCTGAAAAGCACCGGCGAGCTGGACTTTCCGGCGCTGGGCAGCGCACCTGACGCCAACTGGCTGACCCTGATTTCACGCGGCTTGAACCTTGACGCCACCTTGCGCGTCAGCTTGACCGGGCCTGCGGCCGAAGCCTGGCGCCAGGGCTTGATCGACAGCGGTGTGCGTGCCGCTCGCCTGGAAACCGGCACCGGAGACGCTAAGGGTTTGCACCTGCATCTGATACGCTAACCGTAACAAGGCGAACGGACCCGCGCCGTTCGCCTAAGCTCTCTTCCTACAGCCTTCTCTCGAGATACCCGATGCTCAATAACGATCGCCTACTGGTGCAAATCCTGCTGCTGGTGTTGTTTGGTGCCAGCCTCTGGGTGATGGCGCCGTTTTGGTCGGCGCTGTTCTGGGGCGCGGTGCTGGCGTTTGCCAGTTGGCCGCTGATGCGCTTGCTGACCCGCTGGCTGGGCGGCCGCGAGTCTCTGGCGGCCGGCATCCTCACACTGTGCTGGATGTTGCTGGTGGCGGTGCCGCTGGTGTGGCTGGGGTTCAACCTGGCAGACCATGTACGTGACGCCGTGGGCCTGATCAAAGATGTTCAAGTCGACGGCCTGCCTGCTGCGCCGACCTGGCTGGGTTCTATCCCGTTTATCGGCGAGCGCCTGGTGGCGACGTGGGACAGCATCGACCAACAGGGCGCGGCGCTGATGGCCAGCATCAAGCCGTATTTGGGGCAGGTGGGGAATTGGCTGCTGGCGCGCAGCGCGCAGATCGGCGGCGGCATTCTCGAACTGACGTTGAGCCTGGTGTTCGTGTTTTTCTTCTACCGTGACGGGCCAC
This sequence comes from Pseudomonas sp. ICMP 460, assembly GCF_002723595.1. Classification (NCBI taxonomy): domain Bacteria; kingdom Pseudomonadati; phylum Pseudomonadota; class Gammaproteobacteria; order Pseudomonadales; family Pseudomonadaceae; genus Pseudomonas; species Pseudomonas sp. ICMP 460. The sequence goes on along the minus strand of NZ_LKBR01000037.1, from coordinate 15,396 downwards.
GCCTGGCGACGTTTGTGCATCGCCTGCTGGAACGCTTGATCGGCGAACGTGCTGGTTACTACATCGAACTGGTGGCCGGTACGGTGCAGCGTGTGGTTAACGGCGTGATCGGTACAGCGGCCGCGCAAGCCGTGCTGGCGCTGATCGGCTTTCTGATTGCGGGCGTGCCGGGCGCGCTGGTGCTGGGCATCGTCACCTTTCTGCTCAGCCTGATCCCGATGGGCCCGCCGCTGGTGTGGATCCCGGCGACGGCGTGGCTGGCCTGGAAGGGCGATTACACCTACGCGGTATTCCTCGGCGTGTGGGGCACGTTCATCATCAGCGGCGTCGACAACGTACTCAAGCCGTACCTGATCAGCCGAGGCGGCAACTTGCCGCTGGTGATTGTGCTGTTGGGCGTGTTTGGCGGGCTGATCGCCTTCGGCTTTATTGGCCTGTTTATCGGCCCGACCTTGCTGGCGGTGGCGTACAGCCTGTTGACCGATTGGAGTGCCACCCAGGCTCAAGTGCGTCGCGACGACACCACCGTTTAAGCCCTCGGCAGCCACACCACGGCGGTCAAACCGCCGCCCGGGGTTTCTTCAAGGCTCAGGCGGCCGCCAAGGCGCTCCACCGCGTCCTTGGCAATCGTCATGCCGAGGCCGACGCCGCCGGAGTTGCGGTTGCGTGAGCCTTCCAGGCGAAAGAACGGCTCGAACACCGCCTCACGTTTATCCGCCGCAATGCCGGGGCCGTGGTCGATCACCCGGATGACCAGCGCTTCGCGGCTATCGCTCAGCTCCACACGCGCCGTACCGGCGTAACGCAGGGCGTTGTCGATCAAGTTGTTGAGGCATGAACGCAGGGCCATTGGCTGCACCTGCAACGGCACGCAACTGCCGGCGAACTGCACGTCAGAGCCTTGGTCCTGGGCATTTTCGCTGAGCGATTCGACCAGCGCCTGCACGTCGAGCCAATGCCGGGTCTCGCTGGTGCGCTGCTCGTGCAGGTAGCTCAGGGTGGCGTCGAGCATGCTGATCATGTCGTTCAGGTCCTGGCGCATCTGGCCTTGCAGCTTGCTGTCTTCGATCTGTTCCAGGCGCAACTTCAGGCGTGACAGCGGGGTGCGCAGGTCATGCGAGACCGCGCCGAGCATGCGTGCGCGCTGGCTGACTTGTTCGCGAATACGCCGTTGCATCAGGTTGAAGGTCGACGCCGCCTGGCGCGCCTCGCGCGGCCCGGATTCATTCAGCGGCGGGCTGTCGAGGTCGAGGCTCAGGCGTTCGGCGGCTGCGCTCAGGCGCTGGATCGGCCGGCTGAGCAGCTTGGCGCCATACCAGGCAGCAATAATCAGCGAAAAAAACTGGAACGTCAGCGGCACTATCGGGCCACCAAACCACGGGCGCCGGTGCTCCCGGTGCAGCGGCAGCATCGAGCCATCCGGCTGCTCGATGAAGGTTTCCTGGCGTTGCGGCGGTGGCGGGTCGTAGTGGTGAAACCAGAAGAAGGCCAGTGCATGGGCCAACACAATGGCCAACAACAACACACCGAACAACCTGCCGAACAGCGTGTTGAAGGCGTTGCGCATCAGCCAATATCCCGCGCGTCGAACAGGTAACCTTCGCCGCGTACGGTTTTGATCAACTGCGGGGCTTTGGGGTCATCGCCCAGCTTCTGGCGCAGGCGCGAGACCAGCAAGTCGATGCTGCGATCAAACGCTTCAATGGAGCGGCCACGGGCGGCGTCGAGCAATTGCTCGCGGCTCAACACGCGGCGCGGGCGCTCGATAAACACCCACAGCAAGCGGAACTCGGCGTTGGACAGCGGCACCACCAGGCCGTCGTCGGCCACCAACTGGCGCAACACGCTGTTGAGGCGCCAGTTGTCGAAACGGATATTGGCGCGTTGCTCGGTACGGTCATCGCGTACCCGGCGCAGAATCGTCTGGATGCGTGCCACCAGTTCGCGCGGTTCGAACGGTTTGGACATGTAGTCGTCGGCGCCCAGTTCCAGGCCGATGATCCGGTCGGTGGGTTCGCAACGCGCGGTGAGCATCAAAATCGGGATGTCCGATTCGCCGCGCAGCCAGCGGCACAGCGACAGACCGTCTTCGCCCGGCAGCATCAGGTCGAGCACCACCACATCAAAGGTCTCGGCTTGCATGGCGTGGCGCATGGCGGTGCCATCGGTCACGCCGACGGCGAGAATATTGAAGCGCGCCAGGTAATCGATCAGCAGCTCGCGGATCGGCACATCGTCATCGACGATCAGCGCGCGGGTGTTCCAGCGCTTTTCATCGGCGATCACCGCGCCTTTTTGCTCGTCGTTCACAGGGACTGAAGAAGTATGCATAGTGCGATCATCTGCCTGGTTGTTGCTGTCAGCATAGGCGCCCAGCCCCATGGCTGGTAGTGCTGAACGGTGGGTCATGCGGGCGAGGCTAGCGCTGGGGCGTGTTGGGGGCATGTCGTGAATGTATCAGCTTTGAAACAATTACCCTGGATCACCGTTGTAGCGCGGTTGGTCAGTATTTACCGATCATCGGATCCCGCAACGGCGCGGCTTGCGCTACAATCCGCGCCGATTTCGACTTGCCTGAGAGCCCATTCCAATGTCCGTTTGCCAGACTCCTATCATCGTCGCCCTGGATTACCCCACCCGTGACGCCGCACTGAAGCTGGCTGACCAGTTGGACCCGAAGCTTTGCCGGGTCAAGGTCGGCAAGGAACTGTTCACCAGTTGCGCGGCAGAAATTGTCGGCACATTGCGTGACAAAGGTTTTGAGGTGTTCCTCGACCTGAAATTTCATGACATCCCGAATACCACGGCGATGGCGGTGAAAGCCGCGGCCGAGATGGGCGTGTGGATGGTCAATGTGCATTGCTCCGGTGGCTTGCGCATGATGAACGCTTGCCGTGAGGTGCTGGAGCAGCGCAGCGGGCCGAAGCCTTTGCTGATTGGTGTGACGGTGCTGACCAGCATGGAACGCGAAGATTTGGCCGGTATCGGCTTGGATATTGAGCCTCAAGAGCAAGTTTTGCGGTTGGCGGCACTGGCACAAAAGGCTGGCCTGGATGGTCTGGTGTGTTCGGCGCTGGAGGCTGAGGCGTTGAAGACGGCGCATCCGTCGCTGCAGCTGGTGACGCCGGGGATTCGCCCGGCGGGCAGCGCTTTGGATGATCAACGGCGTATTTTGACGCCGCGTCAGGCGTTGGATGCGGGGTCGGATTATTTGGTGATCGGGCGTCCGATCAGCCAGGCGGCGGACCCTGCGAAGGCGTTGGCGGCGGTGGTTGCCGAGATTGCCTGATCGCTGAGTGTGTTCGCTGGATTGAATACACAGCAGATTTGCTTTTGCTTTTTGTGGGAGCGGGCTTGCTCGCGATGCAGGCGCCTCGGACCATCAGGCGTACCGGGTTGATGCCATCGCGAGCAAGCCCGCTCCCACACAAGCAGCTCCCACACAAGCAGCTCCCACACAAGCAGCTCCCACACAAGCAGCTCCCACACAAGCAGCTCCCACACAAGCAGCTCCCACACAAGCAGCTCCCACACAAGCAGCTCCCACACAAGCAGCTCCCACACAAGCAGCTCCTACACAAGCCCGCTTCCACAGTTGAGTGAGCGGTTAAACCTTCAGCACCAGTTTCCCGAAGTTCTCGCCGTTGAACAGCTTCATCAAGGTCTCCGGGAACGTCTCCAGGCCTTGCACGATGTCTTCCTTGCTCTTGAGCTTGCCCTGCGCCATCCATCCGGCCATCTCCTGCGCTGCCGCGGCAAAGTTCGCCGAGTGGTCCATCACCACAAACCCTTCCATGCGCGCGCGGTTAACCAGCAGCGACAAATAGTTAGCCGGGCCTTTGACCGCTTCTTTGTTGTTGTATTGGCTGATGGCACCGCAAATCACCACGCGGGCTTTAAGCGCCAGGCGGCTGAGCACGGCGTCGAGAATTTCGCCGCCGACGTTATCGAAATACACGTCCACGCCTTTGGGGCATTCGCGCTTGAGGGCGGCAGGCACGTCTTCGCTTTTGTAGTCGATGGCGGCGTCAAAGCCCAACTCATCCAGCAGGAACTTGCATTTGTCGGCGCCACCGGCAATGCCGACCACGCGGCAGCCTTTGATCTTGGCGATCTGCCCGGCAATGCTGCCCACCGCACCGGCGGCGCCGGAGATCACCACGGTTTCGCCGGCCTTGGGCGCGCCGGTGTCGAGCAGGGCAAAGTAGGCGGTCATGCCCGTCATGCCGAGGGCTGACAGGTAGCGCGGCAGCGGCGCAAGTGTCGGGTCGACCGTGTAGAAACCACGCGGTTCGCCGACAAAATAATCCTGCACGCCCAACGCGCCGTTGACGTAGTCGCCGACTGCGAATTTGGGGTTGTTCGAAGCGATCACTTTGCCCACGCCCAGCGCGCGCATCACTTCACCAAGGCCGACGGGTGGAATGTAGGATTTGCCTTCATTCATCCAGCCACGCATTGCCGGGTCCAGCGACAGGTATTCATTCTGCACCAGCACTTGCCCATCGCCTGGCGTGCCCACCGGCACTTCCTGGTAGGTGAAGGTTTCCCGCGTGGCCGCGCCGACCGGGCGTTTGGCGAGCAGAAATTGGCGATTGGTCTGGGCAGTCATGGCAAGCACTCTTTATAAATGAACCTGAGTGATAGCCCTTCAGCGCGCTGAGAGCAAGGTTGTGCGACAGCCGCGAATGCTTGCCGATAGACCTGGTTGATAGTTGGCCGGGCGGCTTTATCACCGCGATCCATAGGGTGCACACCGGGCTTTTGATAGTGCTGACGCGCGTGCCCTCGCGTTGGCTAGACTCGGCCCACGGCTACTTCTCGCAGAGGACATTTTCCATGAGCATGACGTTTTCCGGCCAGGTCGCCCTGGTGACCGGCGCCGCCGCCGGTATTGGCCGCGCCACTGCGCTGGCGTTCGCCGCAGAAGGCTTGAAAGTCGTGGTCGCCGACCTGGATGCGGCGGGCGGCGAGGGCACGGTCGGGCTGATCCGCCAAGCCGGTGGTGAGTCGGTGTTTGTGCGCTGCGACGTCACGCTGGAAGCGGATGTGCAGGCGTTGATGGCCCAGACTGTCGCAGCCTTCGGTCGCTTGGACTATGCGTTCAATAATGCCGGTATCGAGATCGAGAAGGGCAAGCTGGCCGACGGCAGCCTGGACGAGTTCGATGCGATCATGGGCGTCAACGTCAAGGGCGTGTGGCTGTGCATGAAGTACCAGTTGCCGCTGCTGCTGGCCCAAGGCGGCGGGGCTATCGTCAATACCGCGTCGGTGGCAGGGTTGGGCGCGGCGCCGAAAATGAGTATTTATGCGGCGTCCAAGCATGCCGTGATCGGCCTGACCAAATCGGCGGCCATTGAGTACGCGAAGAAAAAAATTCGCGTCAATGCGGTGTGCCCTGCGGTCATCGATACCGATATGTTCCGTCGTGCTTATGAAGCCGACCCGCGCAAGGCTGAGTTTGCCGCTGCGATGCACCCGGTTGGGCGCATTGGCACCGTCGACGAAATCGCCAGTGCAGTGCTCTACCTGTGCAGCGACGGCGCCGCGTTCACCACCGGCCACGCGTTGGCGGTAGACGGTGGCGCGACGGCTATCTAGGACACCACGTCACCGCCTATTCGAAAAGGCGAGGGGCGTTGTGGGGCGTTTCCAGGGCTGGCACAAGGCCGCGCGTGAATGTGTGTCAGGAGGTAAATAAGTCAATAAAATCAATACTTTAATGGTTTTTATGGCCGGTTTTTATGGGCTTCTGTGCTTAACTGTTTTGGGTTGAATAACAGACAGTTGAAGTGAGTGGCTCATGGATTTAGGGATCGATCGGCAAGCCCTTGTACCGGTGGTGCAGCAAATCGTCAGCGCGGTGGCGCAATGGATTCGCGAAAGCGAGGCGAGCCCAGGCACGCGTTTGCCGTCTGTCCGTCAATTGGCCCTCGACAACCTGCTCAGCCAGTCCAGTGTGATCGAGGCCTGTGAACGGATGGTGGCGCAGGGGTTATTGGTGTCAAAACAGGGCGCGGCATTTGCGGTGGCCGCGCCACGGGTTTCGCATGAAAGCCACTGGTATGAAGGCGCGGAGTTAGGCTGGGGCGTCTATATCGATAGCCCGTTGGGCGAGTTGAACCTGGGCTGCGGCTGGTTGCCGGACGCGTGGCGCGAAAGTGATGACCTGTGTTATGCCATACGCGAAATCAGCCGCACCGACACCGCCGGTCTTTTCAACTACAGCACGCCGTTAGGGTTACCGGCGTTGCGCGAGCAACTGCTCAAGCGGCTGACCCGGATCAAGGTGGCCACCAGCCTCGACCGCATCCTCACCACCCATGGCGCCAGCCACGCACAAGACTTGCTGATACGCACACTGCTCAAGGCCGGTGATACGGTGGTGGTCGAGACGCCGGGGTACGCCAACCTCTATCGCCAGTTGGAGCGCCATGGCGTCACGTTGCTGGAGGTTCCGCGCACCGTGGGCGGCCCGGATATTCCGGTGCTTGAGACACTGCTGCAAAGCCATCGGCCCAAGTGCCTGTTCATCAATTGCCTCTACCACAACCCCACTGGCACCAGCCTGTGCCGTGCGGTGGCTGAGCGTCTTTTGCAACTGGCGCGCAGCGAAGACTTCCTGATTGTTGAAGAGGATGTTTACGGCGACTTGCAGCACGCCAGTTGCACGCGGCTTTCGGCGCTGCCGCATGATGACCGGGTGATCTACATTTCGAGCTTTTCCAAAACCCTCAGCAGTGCATTGCGGGTGGGTTACCTCAGCGCCAGTTCGGCCATCATCGCGCAAATGGTCAGCCTCAAAACCCTCACCGGCATCGGCACTTCACGCTTTGCCGAAGCCGTGGTCGCGACGTTGCTGGCCAATGGCACCTACCGCAAGTGGGTGCAGCGCCTGCGCAAGCGCCTGAACACGCAAATGGCGTTTACCTTGCAGGCGCTGGAGGATGAGGAATGGGAAGTCTTTGCTGTGCCTGCCGGCGGCATGTTTGTGTGGGCGCGGCCTGGCGTGGGCGACCCCTCACGGTTGCAGGCGTGCGCACGGCGACTCTGCGTTTTGTTGTCGCCGGGCGCGCTGTTCAGCCCCAAAGGCGAACACAGCCACTGGCTGCGGATTAATGTGGCCTATGCCGCCGATCAGCGTGCGCTGGCGCTGTTTCGCGCGTTGGGGCCAGCCAAATCGACCTCGACCATTCTGAAAACGACGGGAGTGTAGCTTTTTGCCATTATTGTGGCGCCAACGTCTTGTGTCGGTGGCCTGTGGTTGCGAATCTCGCGGCACGTAAATCAGGCTTGATGGCATCCGCCATTGCAAGAGGATTCCAGGCAATGATACCGGCCGTGCAACGACGTTTCGCCAACCTCGGTATGGCGAAAAAACTGGCCTTGGGTTTCGCCCTGGTGCTGCTGCTGACTGCCGTGGTGGCGGCCATTGGTGTGGGGTCCCTGCAAACCATTGGCCAGCGTTTCGAAGGCCTCAACGCGATGTCTTCGCTCAACAGCGGCCTGTTCAAGGTGCGCTTGATCGAACAGGACTACGCGCTGCACGCTGACCCCAAAGCCGTTGAGGCGCTGCATGCAAGCGTCGATGCCTTGGCCGCGCTGGCCGCCAGCCTGAAGGCCCAGTCGGCCGCGAATGTGCCGGTGATGAGCGAGGTTGAACAGGCGCTGGCAGCTTATCGCAAGGCATTCGACGAGTTTGTTGAGCTCACCCAAGCCAAAGAGCTGGCGCTGGAAATGGCCAGTTGGTCGGTGTCCAGCGTCGCCAATAACCTTGACGTGTTGCAGGCCGGACTCGCCGACGATGGCACCTATGCGCTCAAAGAAAGCCAGGGTAAAGACGGTGCCGAATTTATCCAGCAGTCAGGGCAGATCAGCCAGGTGTCGCGGTTGATGTTGCAAGCCATGAACGAAGCGCAGCTGCGCCTGGATCAGAGCCGCAAGGCTGATACAGACAACGCCGGGCAAGGCAAGATCGAACAGGCTGACCAGGCGCTGGCTCAGGTTGAGCAACTGAAAACGTCGGTAACGGACGCGGGTTATCAGACTGTGCTCAACGAAGTGTCCGGGCACATCGCCGCGTTCAGCGAAAAACTCGGCGAATACACCGGGCTGCTGGCGCAGGAAAAAGGCGTCTACACACAGCTGCATGAGCGTGCCGATCAAGTGGTCAGCCGGGTTAACCAGGCGTATGACGCCGAAGATCAGTCGATGCAGCTGCAACTGAAAGAAAGCGCGCTGTTGATCATTGGCTCGTCAGCCCTGGCGCTGTTGGTGGGGTTGATCGCGGCGTGGGTGATAACCCGCTTGATCGTGACGCCGCTGCGCAGTGTCATCGCAGTGGCGCGACAGATTGCAGACGGCGACTTGAGCGGGCGCATGCAGGTCAGTCGTGGTGATGAGATCGGCCAACTGATGCAGGCCATGCACCAGATGGGCAGCGGCCTGAGCCACATGGTCAGTGGGCTGCAGGCGGGAATCGAGCAATTGGCCAGTTCGGCGCATTCATTGTCCAGCGTCACCGAACAAACCAATGCCGAAGTCAGCAGCCAGAAGGAGGAGACCGAGCAGGTCGCCACGGCGATGAACCAGATGACGGCCACCGTGCATGACGTGGCGCGCAACGCCGAACAGGCCGCGCAAGCCGCGCAGACAGCCGATCACAAAGTCGAAAGCGGCCAACAGGTGGTGCGCCAGAGCTTGCAGCGCATTGAGCAGCTCGCTACCTCCAGCAGCAATGCCAGCGCCAACATCGAAAGCCTGAGTGCAGAAATCCACAACATCGGCAGCGTGTTGAGCGTGATCAAGAGTGTGGCCGAACAGACCAATTTGCTCGCCCTTAACGCAGCCATCGAAGCGGCGCGCGCAGGCGAGCAAGGCCGTGGTTTTGCGGTGGTGGCCGACGAGGTGCGGGCGCTGGCCAAACGCACTCAGCAATCGACCGAGGAAATCGAGCAGTTGGTGAGTACCTTGCGCGGCGCGGCGCAGTCGTCGGTGCAGCAAATACAGCAGAGCGGCGAGCTGGTGAAGCTGGCGGTCAGCGACGCGCTGGAAGCCGAGAGCGCGTTGGGCAGCATTGCCGCCGCGGTGTCATTGATCCAGCAGATGAACCAGCAGATAGCCGCAGCGGCCGAGCAGCAAAGCTCGGTCGCCGAAGAGATCAACCGCAGCGTCACCAGTATTCGCGCGAGCGCCGATCAATCGGCGTTGAGCATGCAGGGCAACGCCGCGTCGAGTATCAAGTTGGCGCAGCTGGGGGCGGAGCTCAAGGGCATGGTGGGGCACTTCCGCCTTTGATTGTCGCAACGGGCGACGATCAAAGGGCAGGGCGGCTGTCAGGTGTTGTTGGCGAGGAACGTCAACAGCGCTTCGTTGACGAATTCCGGGTTCTCGCGGGAAGAGATGTGCCCTGCGTCGGGAATCAGGGTCAGGCCGCAACCGATCAGGTCTGCCATTTCTTTGGATTCGGCAGGTGGTCGTGGCTTGTCCTGCTCGCCGCACATCACCAGCGTGGTGTCGGGGTCCAGGTTCGGCAATTGGTCGAGGATGTCGGTGCGGCTGAAGATCAGGCGGCCCAGCGGCACCACGCTTTGCCGCAGGCGCTCTGCGGAAAACGCCTGCAACGCCTTGCGATAGTCCTGGTACAGCGCCGATTGACGATCGATCTCGGGGCGAAAGAAGATCGGTGCGATCACATCCAGCAGCGACTCAGGGATAGCGCCGGCGTCTTCGATCATCTTGAACAGCGAGAAATAGTACTGGCGCGTAGGCTCGGGTTCGGCGCCGAGGTAGGTGTCCATCAGCACCAGGCTGTTGATGCGCTCAGGTGCCAGCAATGCCAGGCGTGCGCCCCACATGCCGCCGACCGACAAACCGACCAAATTGATGTGCGCAAGGTCGAGGTGGTCCAGCAGCGCCAGGTTTTGGCGCGCCAAGTCATCCAGGGATCGGGTATGAGCCGGCAGCGGGCCGGATTCACCATGGCCCCACAGCTCGGGGGCGATTACCCGGTACTGCTGCGACAAGGCTTCAATTTGCGCGGCCCACATCTCGCTGCCCCACAGGTAGCTTGAGCCCAGTACGACGACCGGGCCAGTGCCCTGGTCAACATAGTGCAGCGGTTGTCCATCAATCACGGCGACAGGCATAGCAGGCCTCTAACTTCATGGAGTGAGGTGCACTTTTTTACGCTAGTCGGCAGCGGGAGGATAGATGCAAAGTGATGGCATGTGGCGAGTGGGCTCGCCACACAAGGCGCGGGGTCAGTCGTAGATGGCTTTCTTTTTCCACTCGGCGTCGGCGTCGACCACCTTGAGGCCTTCGGTCAGTTCGTTGACTTCGTCTTCGACTGGCTCGCTGTTGGTCAGCACCGTGGAGTTGGCGCGTGCGAGTTGGTTCTCCAACAACTGCAATTGCGCACTGTAGAACACCGGCTCTGGCTGCTTGCGCAGGTACTGTACGCCGCGCTCAAACGCCAGGCGGGCCTGGCCAGGCTGGCCTTGCACCAGGGCGTGTTGGCCCAGGTTGGTGAAGAATTCGATGTGCAACAGCACCAGGATATGCCGAATTTCCTTGATCCAGTGCTTGGCCTCATTGGCCGGCAGGAAACCGTCCTGGGCGGCGCGGGTGACTTGACCGTGCAGGGCTTCGAGCAAAAAGCGCACATCCTTGGCCTTGGCTTCGGTCTGGATCGGCGCGGGCGGATTGTTCACCGGAATCGATTCGCCTTGCGCGATCAGTGCATTCAACTCAGCAATGCGCGCCTTGAGCGGTGCGCTGGATTTGTTGATGTTCAACAGTCGCTGATTAACGTTGAGTTCCAGGCGCGTCAACAACAGCTTGAGCTTGGTGGTCATTAACTGGCCAGGGAACGTCTCGGTGATTTCGCCGCACCGACGCAGCCGATCGTTAAGCTCGATCTCGGTGCGCTTCTTTTCCAGTTTGTTGTTTTCCACCACGTGGTTCATATAGCCAATGGCGATCAATATTACGATCCCGACTATTACCAGCAGGGTGATCATGAGTGGTGTCACCGGTGTGACCTCTTTATAGGGTTTGTAATGGAGTGTAGTGACTGGACCCTCTGGCGGATAGGGTTGTTCGACCAGTTGCCCAGGTAGTTTCTTCTATATAGGTAAGCATTGGCTCGATAGGTGCACATTGCCATCATTTGCCTGCGGCAACTATAGCGTCTTGTTGGACGCCAGAATATAGGCGCCAAAGCCCGGGCGGGCGGAATACCCGTGCAGGCCGGTAAAGCTGGGCGAAGTCATTGATTTAAATAAATTTATCCATGGGGGTTGACGACCTTTCAATCCATCCATAGAATGCGCGCCACTTACAGCGTAAAGCACACAGCGAAACGCGGTAGGGAGTGAATGTTGTACGTGTGTCCCCTTCGTCTAGTGGCCTAGGACACCGCCCTTTCACGGCGGTAACAGGGGTTCGAGTCCCCTAGGGGACGCCATATGCGGGAATAGCTCAGTTGGTAGAGCACGACCTTGCCAAGGTCGGGGTCGCGAGTTCGAGTCTCGTTTCCCGCTCCAATTTTTAAGCAGTGTTGCCCTCGGGTGGCATTGAGTGAAACCAGGGTAACGTCTTCGGGCGAGGCCTCTGGGCACTGAAATACACACCATGTGTTTCAGTAGCGTGTCCCCTTCGTCTAGTGGCCTAGGACACCGCCCTTTCACGGCGGTAACAGGGGTTCGAGTCCCCTAGGGGACGCCATTTGCGGGAATAGCTCAGTTGGTAGAGCACGACCTTGCCAAGGTCGGGGTCGCGAGTTCGAGTCTCGTTTCCCGCTCCATATTTAACGAAAACGCCGATCAGTGATGATCGGCGTTTTTGTGTGTGCGGCTTTTTCTCCCGGCGCGTAGGGCAGGTTGTGAAGTGCGTAGGAATTGTCTGTAGTTTCCTCAATGTGTCGTCGAGTGGGTGTTTACCCGTTCAGCGACCTCTACTCTGGCCAGTCCTTTGCCCTGTTCACTTCAGAGAACTGCCCAGATGCTTCAACTCGACTTCTATTCCACGCTGGTCGCCGCCTCTTTAGTGCTGTTGCTGGGGCGTTGGCTGGTGGCCCGAATCGGCTTTTTGCGGACTTACAACATTCCCGAGCCGGTTGCCGGTGGTTTATTGGTTGCCGCGTCACTGCTTGTGTTGCGCGCAGTGGCGGGTATCGAAGTGCGCTTCGACGCTTCATTGCAAACGCCATTAATGTTGGCGTTTTTTGCCTCCATCGGCCTGAATGCCGACTTCGCCAGCTTGAAAAAAGGCGGGCGTGTATTGGGTATGTTCCTGCTGGTGGTGACGGCGCTGCTGGTGTTGCAAAACGCCATGGGCATCGCGTTGGCCAAGGCTTTGGGGCTGGACCCCTTGATGGGCTTGCTGGCTGGCTCCATCACCTTGTCGGGTGGGCACGGCACGGGCGCGGCGTGGGGCGCAGTGTTCAGTCAGAAGTATGGCGTGGCGTCGGCGTCTGAACTGGCGATTGCTTCGGCGACGTTTGGCTTGGTATTGGGCGGGTTGATTGGTGGCCCGGTCGCGCGCTTGCTGATCAAGCGTGTGCAGGTGCCTGCCATTGAACACTCGCAAGCGCGCCGGCCGGAAGGTTTTGAGCGGCCCGATCAGGAACGCACGATCACCGCGTTCTCGTTTATCGAGACGCTGGCGTTGCTTGCGATCAGCCTGCAGGTCGGCACCTGGCTGAGTGGTTTGATTCGGGGCACCGCGTTTGAGTTGCCGACCTTTGTGTGTGTGCTGTTCGTCGCGGTGCTGTTGCGCAACGGCCTGTCGGCGATGCGCTGGCGTCAGGTGTTTGAGCGTGAGGTGTCGTTGCTGGGTAATGTCAGCTTGTCGTTGTTTTTGGCGATTGCGTTGATGTCGCTCAAGCTTTGGGACCTGGCGGCGCTGGCATTGCCGATTGTCATTCTGTTGGCTGCGCAGGCGTTATTGATGGCCCTGTTCGCGATTTTCGTGACGTTTCGGGTGATGGGCAGCAACTATGATGCGGCGGTGCTGGCGGCAGGCCATTGCGGTTTCGGGTTGGGCGCCACGCCCACCGCGATTGCCAACATGCAGGCGGTGACTCAGCGCTTCGGCCCCTCGCAGATTGCCTTTCTGGTGGTGCCGATGGTCGGCGCGTTTTTTATCGACATCACCAATGCGGTGGTGATCAAGCTGTACTTGGCGCTGCCGTTCCTCGGCGTGGCAGGCTGATACAGGTGATTAACGAAAACGCCGATCAGTGATGATCGGCGTTTTTATGCAGCGCGCAACAACAGGCGTTTGGGTTAATCAGAGCGTCGGCAACTGCCCGACACGGCCCATCATTTCGGTGACGATCTGCAAATCGAGCAGGAATTGCTCAACGGTCTTGAACTCACCGTCGGTGTGCCCGGTGTACTTCACCTCCGGCCGCGCCAGGCCAAATTGCACACCGTTGGGCAGGTCATGCACCGAGGTGGCGCCGGCGGAGGTGCCGAACGTGTGTTGCATGCCGAGGTTTTCGCTGGCAACCGCCAACAAGGCTTTAACCCACTCACCTTCAGGGTTGCGGTACATCGGCGCGGCCACCGAGTAGGTGAAGTTCACCTCGACTTTGGAGGTTTTGTCCCAGGCGCTCAGCTTGTCGGCGATCTCGGTTTTGAGTGTCTCAGGGGATTTGCCCTTCGGCACCCGCAGGTTCACGGCCAGCTTGAAGGCTTTGTCATCCTGCCCGACAAAGGTCAGCGAGGCGGTCAGCGGCCCCATGAATGCATCGGAGAAGCCCACGCCCAACTGGCTGCCCAAGTAATCCAGGCTCCAGTTGTCGGACGCATAACGCGCCGCATCGGTGATGTGGTTGTGCTTGAGCGCGATCTTGCCATCGACGCTGTGGATCAACCCAAGCATGCGCGCCACCGGGTTGACGCCCGATTGCGGCGCGGATGAATGCGCAGACACGCCGGTGACCGTCAACGTGACGTCTTTGCCGACCACCTTGGCGGCCACATCGAAATCGCCGCCATTGCGCTTGGCGTACTCGGCACCGGCAGTTTGCAAGCTGGCCGCCAGCTCGGCCGGTGTGTCGCTGACCAGCGTCGCGACTGACGCCGATGGAATCTGGTTGGTGGCCATGCCGCCGGTCATCGAGATGATTTCCGCGCCGTTACCCACGCCCTTGCGCACCGGGAAACTCGCCATAACGGTGCCGTAGCCTTTCTCGGCGATGACCACCGGGTAGCCGCCATCCAGCGCCAGGTTGTATTGCGGCGTGGGGTTGCGCTCGAAGTAGTAGGGGATTGCGTCGCCCATGGTTTCTTCGGTGGTGTCCACCAGCAGCTTGAAGTTACGCGCCAGCGGCAGCTGCTCTTCCTTGATCACCTTCATCGCGTACAGGGCGACCACGATGCCGTTCTTGTCATCCTCGGTGCCGCGGCCATACATGCGGTCGCCGATCAGCGTGACCTTGAAAGGGTCGAGCCGCGTGCCGTCGTTCAGCACCCAGTTTTCCGGCGTTACCGGCACCACATCGGCGTGAGCGTGGATGCCGACCACTTCATCGCCGCTGCCTTCCAGGGAAATTTCATACACGCGGTTGTCGATGTTACGAAAGTTCAGGTTGAAGGCCTTGGCCAGGCTCTGAATCTTGTCGGCGATCTTGAGGAATTCCGGGTTTTTGTACTGCGGCAGGCCGTCGACGTTGAAGGTCGGGATTTCCACCAGTTCGCGCAGCGTTTCGAGGGCGGCTTTGCCGTACTTCACCCGCGTGTAAATGCCCAGTAGACGATTGATTTCGTTCTGTTGGTCGGCGGTCAGGGTTTGGTTGGCGAGAAAGGCATTGATGGCCGGTCCCGCGTCGCCGGTTTTACCCAGGTCACCCTTGGCCAGGGCGCCGAGGAAACCACGAAAATCGGTGACCGAGGTCTCGCTGAAATGTTTGACGATGGTGGCGCTTTGTTCTGCGCTGATGTTGGCGAATGCTGGGGCGGCGACTGCCGAGAGGCTGGCGGTAAACAGTGCAATAGCCAAGCTTTTTTTGATAGGAAAGTGCATTGCTGAAGGCATTCCTTTGCGAAGTGAAAGTAGGGAATTTCTGATCAATATGTCAGAAATATTTCCACACACTACCATCCCGAGGGTTGGAAAAGGGAGGCCTTGAAGCAGGAAAAATACCTGGGCTGTAGTAATTCAACTGTGGGAGATTGGGGGGTGAGGAATCTGGTTTCGGTCAGGGCTTGGCCGGATGCGGCTCCGGGTAGTGCATCAACACTTCCACAAAATTGTCCGGGCTGTGGAGATTCAACTGTGGGAGCGGGCTTGCTCGCGATAGCGGTGCGTCAGTTGAACAATATGTATCTGATCCGACGCTATCGCGAGCAAGCCCGCTCCCACAGGGGAGATTGGGTGTGTGAGGAA
>NZ_LKBR01000036.1:0-47755 GCF_002723595.1 Pseudomonas sp. ICMP 460 | reverse complement strand
GCTTTTTTCTCAAACCGCGCTAGAACTTCTGCCCACATCGATTTCGTTCCCCTGACTGGCGTTTTGGGGGATTTTATCAAAGACCTTGAAAGGGCTGGCTGTAAGAGCGGAACCGATATAAGCCATAACCTCAATAACGGATACGCACTCAAAACCCCAGCCCCCCCCACACTCAAGCCTGCGCGAGTTGAATCTGCTCCTTGGCCAACTTCACCACATTCTCAGCCGTAAACCCGAACTTCTCCTGCAGCTTGGCCAGCGGCGCCGAGGCGCCAAAACTGTTCATCACCACCTTGGCGCCGGTCTGCCCGACATACCGGTCCCAGCCCAATGGCCCGGCCTGTTCCACCACCACCCGGGCTTTCACCGCCCGCGGCAAAACGCTGTCACGGTACGCCTGGTCCTGGTCTTCAAACAGCTCCCAGCTCGGCATCGATACCACCTGCGCGGCGATCCCTTCGGTCTTCAACTGCTCATAAGCCGCCACCGCCAGGCTGACCTCGCTGCCGGTCGCCAGCAGCAACACCTTGGGCTCATCAGCACTCGCCAAAACGTAAGCCCCTTTGGCAGCACCCGAGGCGCTCGCGTACTTCGTACGGTCCAGCGTCGGCAATGCCTGACGCGACAACACCACGCAACTTGGCCGATCAGTCTGCGCCAGCGCAACCTTCCACAGCTCCAGGGTTTCATTCGCATCGCCTGGGCGCAAGGTCAGCAACCCCGGCGTCGCGCGCAGTTGCGTCAAGTGCTCGATCGGCTGATGCGTCGGCCCATCCTCACCCACGCCGATGGAGTCATGGGTAAACACAAACACCACCGGCAATTCCATGATTGCCGCCAGGCGGATCGGCGGTTTCATGTAGTCGCTGAACACCAGGAACGTCGAGGTGTAGGGCCGCAGGTACGACAGCGCCATGCCATTGGCAATTGCGCCCATGGCGTGTTCGCGGATACCAAAATGCAGGTTGCGCCCGCTGTAGTCGTCCGCGCTGAAACGCCCCGCGCCGTCGAAGGTGAGGTTGGTCTTGGTCGACGGTGACAAATCCGCCGAGCCGCCCAGCAGCCAGGGGATTTGCTGCGCGAAGGCATTCAGCACCTCGCCACCGGCGGCGCGGCTGGCGACGCCCTTGGCGTCGGTGTCAAAGGTCGGCAACGCGGCTTGCCATTGCTCGGGCATTTCACCGGCGCGCATGCGGCGCAGTTCATCGGCCAATTGCGGTTCGTGCTGTTCAAGCTGCGCCAGGTGCCGGGTCCATTCTTCATACAGCGGCTGGCTGCGCTCAAGCAGCGCGTCACGCAGCACGGTGCGCGCCTCATCGGGCACCAGGAAGCTTGAATCCTGCGGCCAGCCGTAAGCGGCTTTGGTCAGGCGAATTTCTTCCTCGCCCAGCGGTTCGCCGTGGGCAGCAGCGGTGTTGTGTTTGTGCGGCGAGCCGTAGCCGATCACGCTGTCGACCACAATCAGGGTCGGCGCGCCGGTATTGGCCTTGAACGTCTCCAGGGCGGCGCTCAGGGCTTGCAAGTCGTTGGCATCGGTTACGTGCACCGTATGCCAGCCGTAGGCCTGGAAACGCTTGATCACGTCTTCGCTGAAGGCAAGCTCGGTATGGCCCTCAATGCTGATGGTGTTGTTGTCGTAGATCCAGCACAGGTTGGCGAGCTTCAAATGCCCGGCCATCGAGGCCGCTTCGCTGCTGATGCCCTCCATCATGTCGCCGTCACCGCACAGGGTGTAGACGTTGTAATCGAACAGCGCCTTGCCCTCGCGGTTGAAACGCTGGCCCAGCCAACGCTCGGCCATGGCCATGCCCACACTGTTGGCGCAGCCCTGACCAAGCGGACCAGTGGTGGTCTCAACGCCGGTGGTCATGCGGTACTCGGGGTGGCCGGGGGTTTTCGAACCCATCTGCCGGAACTGCTTGATGTCGTCCAGGCTGATCGCCGGTAGGCCGGAGCGCTTGCCGTGGGCATCAATCTCAACCACGCCCGCGAGGTGCAGCAGCGAATACAAGAGCATTGACGCATGCCCCACCGACAACACAAAGCGGTCGCGGTTAGGCCAATCGGGATGCTCGGGGTGGTAACGCAGGAACCGGCTCCACAGCGTGTAACCCACCGGCGCCAGGCCCATGGGCGTGCCGGGGTGGCCGGAATTGGCCTTCTGCACGGCGTCCATGGCCAGCGTGCGAAGTGTGTTGATGCAGTGCGTGTCGACAGCAGTGGCAGCGTGATTCATGAAACCGTTCTCCCTCGGGTGGCGATTTACAGTGGAGGGCAGTGGCCGGCAAAGGTTTGATCCCATCGCCGTGGCAGCGACGAACGGGGCAGCGCTGCGCGCAAATATGACAAGCGCCCCAAGAATGGTCTAGCTTCAAGAGCGTAGGCCATTGATCAACTTGCGGAGGTACTCCATGCCAGTGAAACACGACCTGTATCAGGATTTGGGTTTGACCAAGGAAGTCGTTCACGAACGCAGGAGGCGCGATGACCGTTTGAATTCGCTGCTTGAGCAATACGAGGCCGCCGATAAGGAGGTGCTGGCTTTCGAGTCGTCAGGCGGGGCCGATGAAGCGTTGGAGAAGCTCAAGAAAAAGCGCTTGCAGGTTAAAGACAAAATTGTGCTGCAACTGGGCTAGGCGCGAGCGCGCGCACGCCTGCAGCAAGGCGGTAATATTTATTCAGAATTGTCTGAAGGACAAGGCGCTTTTGCCTGATTATGATGCGCACCGTCCGCTCGGCTCTGGGGGCTGTTACGGCGCAAGGATTGCGCTGTTGAGCCGGGCGGGCAGCTTGTTTCACGCCAGCAGCGCTTGAGTGCACTCATCCATTGAGCGCTGTTGCGTCTCGCCATACAGCTGCAACTCGTCAAGCGTCTTGCGGCCCAGCGCCTGCCCGAATTCGGCCTGGTTCGAATTCGCTGCATAGTGGCTCTGCGCGGCATCGCCCAAATTCGACTGAAAAATACCCGCCGCACTTACCGGCAGAAAATCCTCGTACACCAGCGGCTCCACGTCGACGTGGCCGGCTACAATCAGCGCGTCCAGCGTTTGCGGTTGATTGGCTTGGCCGCGTGCGGCCAGACCTTGCTCGGTGGCGAAGTAGCGAAAATACGCCAGGCCCTGTTCGCGCATCTGCATGTGGTTGTCAGGGAAGGCCTCGAAATGCGCTTCCAGCAAGTGCACATAACGTGCGGCATTCGCCTCATTCGGGAACGCGCCCAGTGCATCGCGCGCGGCGTTCAGCAGTTGGTCATACAGCGCGCGGCCCTTGGGCGTGAGCGCCACACCGCGCTGTTCGATTTCGCCAAAGCGTGCGCTGTGGCTGCCTTGGGCGTCGGTGAAGGCGATGGGCTCGTCGAGGGCCTTGAAGCTGGTTTGGCGCAGCAGGATCGGGCAGCGACGGCGCGGCGGTCCTTCGATCACCGCTTTGGGCGTGATGCCTTTGCCGGGCATGGCCGCCTGGACGTGGTCGATGTCCAGCGTGCGCGGGGTCAGGTGGTTGATGTGCGGGCCTTTGAACGCCACCACGTCGGCGACCAAACGATGCTGGTTGCTCAGTTGCTGGTACTGCGCGCGGGTGACGGTGGCGGTGGGGTGCCAGCGGAAGGTTTCGAGGGCCTGACGAACAAATTCATCAGCCTGCGTCGTGTTCAGGCCGCC
Organism: Pseudomonas sp. ICMP 460; assembly: GCF_002723595.1. Taxonomy (NCBI): domain Bacteria; kingdom Pseudomonadati; phylum Pseudomonadota; class Gammaproteobacteria; order Pseudomonadales; family Pseudomonadaceae; genus Pseudomonas; species Pseudomonas sp. ICMP 460. Next base: position 44,096 of record NZ_LKBR01000036.1, on the reverse strand, counting down.
GTGCTGCTCGGCTTGTTCGATCAGCCCCAAGGCGCCGGGGGTAAAGATTTTGCGCTTGGCCAAAACGCTTTCGGCGAAGGCGCGCAGGTCGGTATTTTCGATCAGTTCCAGGCGCAGCAATGAAGTAAACACGCGGAACGGGCTGGCCTGCAGCGCGCGTTCATGCACGGCGCGAAACGCCGTGGAGTGCACCGGAACCCCGGCCGGCGTGAGGTCGTAATAACCCACCGGTTGCATGCCCATCACCGCAAACAAGCGGCTGATGGTCGCCAGTTCCTCAGCGCTGCCCAAGCGGATCGCGCCGTGGCGTTCCATGCCCAGCCGCTCGATCTCTGCGGTGCGTTGTAACTGCCGGGCCAGGGCCGAATCATTCTCCAGCGCGTGGGCGTTGGTCGCCGTGACCAGCTCCATCAACGCGCCATACAGCGGCACTTCCTCGCGGTACATGTCGGACATGGCCTTGGAAAAGGCCTTGCGAATCGCGTCCGGGCTGACATGGGCGGCATTTGGCATAGAAAAATTCCTGAACGCTGTGGCGCCGAGTGGGCCGTTCTGAGGATTTTGTTGAGCTTGCGGCGGTGTTGCAAACGAAGATTCCTCAGGACTTCATTCTGCAAATGACTGAAACGCTTGGCAGCGCAGACGCGTGAGCGTGTTTTTTGTGCGCACGCCGCAGACTTCATGTGCATCCGGGCGCGCATGGGTTCTACACTGCCCCCAACTGTGCCAGTGATGGAGGACCCGATGACGGCCACGCCCGCAACCCACATCCTTGAAACGATTGAAGGCCAGCGCCTGGCCACTCAACAGGCCGAACGCTGGCGCGAGTGGGGGCCGTATTTAAGTGAACGCCAATGGGGCACGGTGCGCGAGGACTACAGCGCAGACGGCGACGCGTGGGCGTATTTCCCGCATGAACATGCACGCAGCCGCGCCTACCGCTGGGGCGAGGACGGCTTGGCCGGGTTCAGCGACAAGGCGCAACGCTGGTGCCTCGGCCTGGCGCTGTGGAACGAGCGCGACACCATCATCAAGGAGCGCCTGTTCGGCCTGAATAACGCCGAGGGCAACCACGGTGAAGACGTCAAGGAGCTGTACTTTTTTGTCGACGGCGTGCCCAGCCATGCCTATATGCGCATGCTTTACAAGTACCCGCACGCGGCCTTTCCGTATGCCGACCTGACCGCCGAAAACGCCCGCCGAGGGCTTGCAGATGCCGAGTACGAGGTGCTCGACACGGGCGTGTTCGAGGACAATCGCTACTGCGATGTCAGCGTCGAATACGCCAAGCATCAGCCTGACGATATTTTTATGCGGGTCACCGTGCACAACCGCTCGGACCAACCGACGCGCCTGCAGGTGCTGCCTCAAGTGTGGGCGCGCAATGACTGGAGCTGGACGCTTGACGCCGCCAAGCCGCAGTTGCGGCTGGACGCTGAGCACGTGCTGGCGTGTCACCCTGAACTGCCTGACCGGTACCTCAGCGCGTGGGGCCAGGACGGCGTGGAGTGGCTGTTCTGCGAAAACGAGAGCAATTATCCCAAGCTGGACGGGCAACCGGCGCCGGGGCCGTTCAAGGATGGCATCAACGACTACGTGGTAGATGGCGTTCAATCGGCGATTCGCCGCGACGCCGGCACCAAGGTCGCCGCGCGCTTTATTGTTGAGCTGGCGGGCCTGGAAAGTAAAAGCCTGTACCTGCGTTTTGCGCCCGCCGACGCGCCGCAGGTCAACGCGCGCAAGCTGTTTGAACAACGCCGACAGGAGGCCGACGACTTTTATGCGGCCCTGCAACAGGGCATCGCCGATGAAGACGCGCGCAACGTGCAACGCCAGGCACTGGCCGGTTTGCTCTGGTCCAAACAGCTCTACTATTTTGACGTGAACCAATGGCTCGACGGCGACCCGGCCCAGCCCGCGCCACCGCCTGAGCGCCTGCATATACGCAACACGCATTGGCGGCACCTGTCCAACTTCGACATCCTGTCCATGCCCGACACGTGGGAATATCCGTGGTACGCCTCGTGGGACCAAGGCTTTCAGGCGGTGGCCATCGCACTGATTGACCCTGAGTACGCCAAGCAACAGTTGTTGCTGTTGGTGAAGGACCGCTTCATGCACCCCAACGGCCAACTGCCGGCGTATGAATGGCGGTTCGACGACGCCAACCCGCCAGTGCATGCCTGGGCCAGTTGGCGCGTGTATCAGCAAGACAAAGCGTTGACCGGCGTAGGCGATATGGATTTCCTGGAGCGGATTTTCCACAAGCTGCTGCTGAATTTTTCCTGGTGGGTCAACCGCAAGGATGCCGAAGGGCGCAACCTGTTTCAGGGCGGCTTTCTGGGGCTCGACAACATCGCCTTGTTCGACCGCTCGGCCGCGTTGCCGCCGGGTTATCAACTGGATCAGGCCGACGGCACCGCGTGGGTCGCCGCCTATGCGCTGGACCTGATGCGCATGGGCCTGGAACTGGCCAAACGAAATGCCGTGTACGTGGATATTTCGGTGAAGTTTTTCGAGCACTTTTTGTACATCGCCGGGGCCATCAACCGGGTCGACGACAGTGCCGAAGGGCTGTGGGACGAGCAGGATCTGTTCTTCTACGACGTGCTGCATCGCCCCGACGGCCAGAACGAGCCGGTGCGCCTGCGTTCCATCGTCGGCTTGATGCCGTTGTTCGCGGTGCTGGTGCTGGAGCAGCGCGAACATGAAGGTTTGGACGGTTTGCGCGAGCGGCTGTTGGGTTTCATGCAGCACCGGCCGGACCTGGCCAAGTTGGTCTCGCGCTGGAACGAGCCGGGGCAGGGTAACCGCCTGTTGCTGGCGCTGTTGCGCGGCGAACGCACCAAAGACCTGCTGCGGCGCATGCTCGATGACAACGAGTTCTTGTCGACGTTTGGCGTGCGCTCTTTGTCCAAAGCCTATGCCGAGCAGCCGCTGGCGCTGAAGATGAACGGCGACACGTTGTGCGCACGCTATCAGCCGGGTGAATCCGACTCACGCTTGTACGGCGGTAATTCCAACTGGCGTGGGCCGTTGTGGATGCCGGTGAACTACATGCTGATTGAGTCGCTGCGCGAGTTTCACCGTTACTACGCCGACAACTTCTCTGTGGAATACCCCACCGGCAGCGGCTATCTGGCGTCGCTTGAGGAAGTGGCCGACAGCCTCAGCCAACGTCTGACGCGGTTGTTTTTGCGTGATGAAGATGGCCTGCGGCCGTCGATGGCGGGGTATGCGCAATTGCAGGCAGACCCGGCCAGCCGCGATCTGGTGCTGTTCCATGAGTACTTTCATGGCGAGACCGGGCGTGGGTTGGGGGCTTCGCATCAGACCGGCTGGAGTGCGTTGGTGGTGCTGTTATTGCAGCCTCGATAGTAGGGTTATGTTAACGGCACCCTAATTCCATTGATGTAAGTGAACGTCAGGGGAGGGTTCGGCTTGGCACCGCCGGCTACGGTTGTAGCAAGGTTGCCAGCAGCCAATGTGATACCGCCGAAGAGTCTCGCCGTAATCGGTTTGGTCGCCGGGGAAACCTCGACGATCTCATCAATTTTAATATTATCGCCCAACGCTGTGATAATGCTCGCTTGGTCCTCACTCAGCGCGACGATCTTGGTCGTAATCGTACCGTTGTTTTTTGTCGTTATAGTGACCTGTTCGTCCGGACTGATCGATACCGTTACATTCCCGAGCGCAGTAGATTGGCTTTGCATTTTGAATACCCTCTTGAGTGTTAGAGGGTTTTACTGTGTGGCTATCACTGGTCGGCGACTACTGTCAGAAATACCAGTAATGAAGACTCTTTAGCGATAAACCACTGGGTTGTTATTGTTTATGCTTCCTTGTTGGCGAGACCGCCCCTAGTGTGGGCTTCACAGGAGACTGGGTGGTAGCCCCAACCCTATAAACGAAAAATCCCGCCAGTTGGCGGGATTATTGTTTGGACCGCGGCGTTTATCAGGCCGGGAACAGGTCGCTCAGCTTCATCGCCAGCATCATGTCGCCTTCGGTGCGCAGCTTGCCGCCCATGAAAGCCTGCATGCCGTCGGTTTCGCCGCTGACGATGCCTTTCAGGGTGTCGCTGTCCATCACCAGGGTCACTTGGGCGTCCGGGTTTTCACCTTCGAGCAGCTCGCAGGTGTTGTCCTTGACCACCAGCGAGAAGTTCTGGGTCTCGTCAATACGGAAACCGAATACCAAGTCCAGGCCATCAGCAGCGCTTGGGTTGAATTTGGCTTTCATTGCTTCTACAGCTTTAGCTACGTCAGTCATGGTTTCGATCCTTTAGGGTTGAGTCCAGTGACCTTGGGGTCACGGTTGGCCGCACTTCATCGGAAAGTGATGAGCTGCGGCGCCTTCATCAGTTGCAAGTGGGTATGACTGTTGAAGGAAGCCAGCGCCACCTCGCGACCACGGAATTTCAGCTGGTTGAGCGAGGTGTTAACAATTTGCCAATTCAGTTCGAAGGCCTGGGCGGCGGGCATTCGGGTTATCAGATGGAGCAGGGCGGTGATGCTGCCGCCGGAGGTAAACACGGCGATCTTGTGCGAGCTGTCGGCCGCTTCAAGAATGCGTTGCAGGCCACCTTGTACCCGTTCGACAAACCCCAGCCAGCTTTCCAGCCCCGGCGGGTCATACGTGCCGGCCAGCCAGCGCTCGATGATCAGGGCGAAGATGCGCTGGAATTCGCTGCGGTGTTGCGCGGCGTTGCGCAGAACCTCTATGGCGTTGGGTTCGGCGCCCAGCAGGTCGGGGAGCAGGGCGCGGATGATCGCTTCGGCGTCGAACTCATTGAACGCAGGGTCGATTTCCAACGCCGGAACCGACAGGCCCAGGGCAGCGTACTGATCGAAAGCGGCGGTAGCGGTGTGCTGCTGGCGGCGCAGGTCGCCGGCGATACAGCGGTCGAACCTTATGCCCAGCGCTGCGAGATGGCGACCGAGCACGTGCGCTTGCTCCACGCCGATGGGCGACAGCACGTCGTAGTCGTCTGCACCGAAGGAGGCCTGGCCATGTCGAATCAGGTAAATGCTGCCCACGTCCGTTTTCCCGGTACGTTGAAAGTCTGGCGAGGTTATGAGGATGCCTGCAAGCTGTCAATGGAAAAACATACGCTCGTTTTAAAATCTCATTGGAGCTCGCTTGGTGGCGGTTTGATGACTGGCTCGAACGCCGTGCCGCCGGTATGCTGGGGCAATCTGCGCCTGGCGCACCGCCATCTGTAAACCGCACCTGTAAGGAGTCACATGGATTTTCTGGCTGAATACGCAAGCTTTTTGGCTAAGACCGTCACCCTGGTGGTCGCCATCCTCGTGGTGTTGATCAGTTTCGCGGCGCTGCGCAGCAAAGGCCGTCGCAAATCGGCCGGTCAATTGCAGGTCAGCAAGCTCAATGACTTCTACAAGGGTTTGCGTGAGCGCCTGGAGTCGAGCTTGCTCGACAAGGACCAGCTCAAGGCCCTGCGTAAGTCCGAAAGCAAAAGCCAAAAGAAGAACAGCAAGAAGAAAGCCGAGGCCAAGCCACGGGTGTTTGTGCTGGATTTCGACGGCGACATCAAAGCCTCGGCCACCGAGAGCCTGCGCCATGAGATCACGGCGCTGCTGAGCCTGGCCACGGCGAAAGACGAAGTGGTGCTGCGCCTGGAAAGCGGCGGCGGCATGGTGCACAGCTATGGTTTGGCGTCTTCGCAACTGGCGCGTATCCGCCAGGCTGGCGTGCCGTTGACCGTGTGCATCGACAAGGTCGCGGCCAGCGGCGGCTACATGATGGCGTGCATCGGCGAGAAGATCATCAGCGCGCCGTTCGCCATCCTCGGCTCGATTGGCGTGGTGGCGCAGTTGCCCAACGTTAACCGCTTGCTGAAAAAGCACGACATTGACTTTGAAGTGCTGACTGCCGGTGAGTACAAACGCACGCTCACGGTGTTTGGCGAAAACACCGAGAAAGGCCGCGAAAAGTTCCAGGAAGACCTGGACATTACGCATCAGTTGTTCAAGAACTTCGTCTCGCGTTATCGCCCGCAGTTGGCGATTGATGACGTGGCGACGGGTGAGGTGTGGCTGGGTGTTGCAGCCCTCGACAAGCAACTGGTCGACGAGCTGCAAACCAGCGACGAATACCTGGCCAGCAAGGCCAAGACCGCCGAGGTGTTCCACCTGCACTATGCCGAGCGCAAGAGCCTGCAGGAACGCGTAGGCCTGGCCGCCAGCGGCTCGGTGGACCGCGTGTTGCTGACCTGGTGGAGCCGTTTGACGCAACAGCGCTTCTGGTAACCGAAGCACATCCCCCGGCAGGCTTATTCTGGCAAGCGGGCTTTTGTGAAAACCCGGCTCGTGTGGCGAGCGGGCTTGTGTGGCGAGCGGGCTTGCTCGCGTTGGGCTGCGCAGCAGCCCCTCTAAAACCCCCGCGGTGCATCAGATCAAACCAGCCAGCTCAGCAAGGGGCTGCTTCGCACCCCAACGGGAGCAAGCCCCCTCGCCACAGGGGCATTTGCAGCTCATGCCACATGCAAGTTCCCTCGTCACAACAGCCAGTTGCAACATCACCTCAACCGCTGCTCAACCGAACCGGCCAAACACGTCAGGATCAGGCAGCACGACACCGCCCCAGCGTCCAGCACGCCCAGCGAGCGCTCGCCCAAACGGCTGGCCCGGCCGATTTTAGCCACCAGGTCTCTGGTCGAGTCACGCCCTTGCGAGGCGGCGCGCTTCATCGCTTCCAGCGCCTGATTGAATGACGCCCCACTTGCATGCGCACGCTCAAAGGCCTCAACCGCCGGGATCAACGTGTCCATCAAACACTTGTCGCCCACACCGGCCTCGGTGATGTCTTGCAGCGACGTCAGCCCGCCGCGCAATAGACCGGCAAAGGTCGCGGCGTCGATGTCTTCGCGGTTGCGCACTTCATCGGCCATGCCGATAAACAGGCTGCCGTACAGCGGGCCCATGGAGCCGCCGATGCCTTCCATCAGGCTCAAGGTCAGTTCATCCAGGGCTTCGGCGAGGCTCAATTGGCGGCCCTCGATGTTGCGCCCGCAGTCGGCGAAGCCTTTGGCCATGTTGATGCCGTGGTCGCCGTCGCCAATCGCGCCGTCGACTTCGCTGAGGTATTCACGGTTGGCCACGATCACGCGGACCAGGTCGGCAACGATGGCGCTGCCGTCGTCACTGCAAAAATGCTCGCTCATGGTTCATTCCGCCTGGGTCATGCCGATGGAACGGCAGGGGTGGTCGATCAGGGTTTTCAGTTCGGCATCGAGGCCGAGCAGGGTCAGGGTCACGCCCATCATCTCCAGGGAGGTGAAGTAGTTGCCTACGTAGCAACGGTGAATCTGCAAGCCCTTGGCCTTGAGCTGGCGTTCCACTTCGGCGTAAAAAATGTACAGCTCCATCACCGGTGTCGCGCCGAGGCCCGAGACCAAGACCACCACGCTGTCGTCCTGGCTGAAATCGCGGTCGGCGAGGATCGGCGCGAGCATGCGCTCGGCCATCGCAGCGGCGGATTCGATGGGGATGACCTGAATGCCCGGTTCGCCGTGGTGGCCGATGCCTAATTCCATCTGGCCATCGGCAATCTGGAAATTCGGCTTGCCCACGGCGGCAATGGTGCAGGGCGTCAGGCCGATGCCAATCGAGCGGCAGTGGTCCACCGCCTTCTGCGCGACGCGAATAACCCCGTCCAAATCATACTGGTGTGCGGCGGCGGCACCGCCGACCTTCCACATGAAGATCTCCCCGGCCACGCCGCGCCGTTTGGCGATCTCGGCCTTGGGCGCGGAGGCCACGTCGTCATTCGCCACCACGGTGCGGATGTGCAGGTCTTTGCTGGCGGCCATTTTCATCGCCAGCTTCACGTTCATATTGTCGCCGGCATAGTTGCCGTACAGGCAGGCCACGCCCGCGCCACGCTCGGCCGCGCGGAAGGCATCGAAGAAACTTTTGGCGGTGGGCGAGGAGAAAATCTCGCCGACCGCCACGGCGTCCACCAAGCCCGGGCCGACATAGCCGAGGAAGGCCGGTTCATGCCCTGAACCGCCGCCGGTGACGATGCCGACACGGCCTTGCGCAGACGGTTCGGCTTTGACGATCACCCGCGGGTTGCTTTCGTATTGGTGCAGTTCGGGGTGCGCGAGCAGAATCCCGCGCAGCATGTCTTCGACCACTTGGTCTGGATCGTTGATGACTCGATTCATAACGCGGTGTCCTGTTGTTGTTTTCAAAGGCACAAAAGATCAAGCGGCGGCGCTGTTTGGGCTCAGGGCTGCAAGACGACTTTGAGCGATTTGTCGCCGCGCTCCATCACCGCGAACGCTTCCTTGAAGTCCGCCAGTGCAAACGTGTGGGTCACCACGTCGCGCATGTCGATCTTGCGGTTGCCGATAAAGTCGATGGCGCGCGGGTACATGTACGGCCCCAAGTGCGAGCCGAGGATGTCCAGTTCCTTGCGGTCGCCAATGATCGACCAGTCCACCGTGGCCTCGTCATTAAACACGCTGAACTCAACAAAACGCCCAAGCTTGCGCAGCATCGCCAAGCCTTGGTTCACGGCTTTGTGGTGCCCGGTGGCTTCGATATAAATGTCGCAACCATAACCGTCGGTAATTTCACGGATCCTGGTCAGCACGTCGACTTCGGCCGGGTTCCACACCTCGTCGGCGCCCATGCGCAGGGCGAGGGCGGCGCGCTCGGGTTTCATGTCCAATACGATGAGTTTTTTCGGGTTGCGCAGGCGCACCGCACCGATAATACCCAAGCCCAGCGTGCCGGCGCCGGCCACCACCACCACGTCGTCGAAATCGACATTGGCGCGTTCGGCCGCGTGCAGTGAGCAGGCCAGCGGTTCGATCAAAATCGCCTCTTCCGGCGCAATCGAGTCCGGCACCTGATGCACGATGCCTTCCTTGGTGAAGATCATGTATTGCGCCATGGCGCCTTGCACATTGTTCTGGAAACCATAGAGGTCATGCTTCTGGCACATCCAGTACTGCCCGTGATTGCAGAAGCGGCAGCCCCAGCACGGCACTATCTGTTCCGAGATCACCCGGTCGCCGACCTTGACTCCGCGCTTTTCTGCGCCGGGGCCGAGGGCAACCACGCGACACACAAATTCATGCCCTGGAATCATTGGCGGTTTGACGTAGCGCGGTTGCTCGGCATCGCCCCAAAACGACGGCGCGCCGCGATAGGTCTTGATGTCGCCCATGCAAATACCGCACAGCTCGACTTTGGTCAGAATCTCATCGGGGCCAGGCGTGGGCACGTCGACGGTTTCCAGGCGATAGTCTTCCGGACCATGGCAGACCACGGCCTGCATGGTTTTGGGGATGCTCGGCGCGCGTTGTTCGGGTGTGCTTTCGGTGACGTTGGACATGACAAAACCTCACGACAAAAGATGAATTACTGAATGCTGTAGCCGCCGTCGATCAGCATGTTGGCGCCGGTGATCATCTGCGCGGCATCGCTGAGCAGGTACAGCGCCAGCCCGGCAATTTCTTCCGGCTGCGCAAAACGCCCCGCCGGAATCTGCAATTTGGCCCGCTCACCGACTTCACCGGCCCAGGCTTTTTTACCCAGCGCGGTCTCGACGATGGTCGGAGAGATGGCGTTGACGTTGATCTGCGGCGCCCATTCCATCGCCAATACTTTGGTCATGCCGACGATTGCGGCTTTGCTGGCGCAGTACGCGACGTGGCGGTCCAGGCCAATCACGGCGGCCTGCGAGGCGAGGTTGACGATGCGCCCGTGGCCGCCGGCGAGCATGTGTTTGGCGCAGGCCTGGGCCACGAAAAAGCTGGCCTTGAGGTTAATGTTCAAGGTGCTGTCCCAGGCGCTTTCGCTGACATCCATGGCCTTGTCGAGCAGGGCGATGCCGGCGCTGTTGATCAAGTAATCCAGGCGTTGGAAATGCTCGAACACGGTGTCGATGGTGCTGTGTATCTGGTCGACCCGGCTGAGGTCGACGGCAATGCCCAAATGCCCGGCGCCCAGGCTGGCCGCGACGTCGACCACTGCCGGGTCGCGGTCGAGCAAGGCCACACGCGCGCCGCGCTCCACCAGCAGGCTGGCACAGGCCAGGCCGATCCCGGCGGCGCCGCCGGTGATCACTGCGCAACGGCCACTGAGGTCGAAGGCTTGGTTCCAGAATCCAGACATGTAAGTGACTCCACTTTTTGATCCGTTACTTGCCGCCGCTGACTTGTTTGTACAGCGCGTCGGCGTTGGCATTGGTCACCGGCACCCACGGCAATATGTAGTTCTTGGCCGTGCCATCGCCCCATTTCAGGTCTTTGGCATAGCGCTGCCAAATCACCGACTGCGGCGTGTAGTCCTTGCCCGCCAGCGCGCGCAAAGCCACGTCCAGCGCGCCTTGGGATTGCGCCTGTGCGTCTTGCAGGAACGTAGTGATTTCGTCTCTTTTCGCCGCCTGGATCGCGTCCGGCATGCCATCAATCGAGGTCACCGGCACCTCTTTGGAGGTCAACCCGTGCGATTTCAGCGCCTGCACGGCGCCGAGGGCCATGTCGTCGTTCTGCGCGATCACACCGTTGATGCCTTTGGGGTGGGCGTTCAGCCAGTCTTCGGTCAGCGTCATGGCCTGGGCGCGGTCCCAGTTGGCGGTCTTTTTCTCGATGATCTTGATGTCGGGGTGCTTGCCCAACACTTCCAGCTCGCCTTTTTCGCGATCGATTTGCGCCGACTGGCCAATCGGGCCTTGAATGATCACCACGTTGCCTCGGCCCTTGAGCTTGTCGACCATGGCCTGGGCCTGCAAACGGCCGCCTTCGACGTCGTCATTGCCCACATACGGAACGGCGGCATCGGCGACTTTGGTGTTCGAGGCGATCACCACCACGTCGTTGCTCATGGCTTGCTTCACGGTGCCGACACCCGCCTTGGTGTCGATCGGCACGAACAGGATGGCGTCGTAGTGCTGGGTCACCATGTTTTCGATTTGGTTATTCTGGGTCAGCGCGTCGTAGTTGCCGTCGAACACGGTCAGTTGCACGGTGCCGTCCTTGACCGCCGGATGCTCCTTCAATTCGCGCACCCAGTTCTGCATGAACTGGCCCTTGAGGCCGTAGACGGCGGCGCCGATTTTGTAGGTCTTGCCATCGGCCGCCAGGGCGATACTGCTGGCGAGCAGGGAGAGGGCCGCGACAGCAGCCAAAGACATTCCAGCTTTCATGGTGAGAACTCCGCTTATTGTTGTGGGTCGTTCAGTTCATTTTTTTGGGCAAAAGCGACTAGCGTTTTTTCTTGCGCCACACGTCTATCAGTACTGCGAACACGATGATCAGGCCCTTGGCGACCTGTTGGTAATAAGACGAAACCCCGAGCAGGTTCAGCCCGTTATTGATCACGCCGATCAGCAGCGCGCCAAACAGCGTGCCGACAATGCTGCCGGTGCCGCCCGACAGGCTGGTGCCGCCGATGACCACTGCGGCGATTGCGTCCAGCTCATAGGAAACCCCGGCTTGCGGCAGGGCAGAGGTGGTGCGTGCCGACAACACCACGCCGGCCAGGCCTGCGAGCAAACCCGAGACCACGTACACCGAAAACATGACCTTGCGCACACCGATGCCCGAGGTGCGCGCGCTCTTTTCATTGCCGCCCACCGCGTACACATAACGGCCATAAGTGGTGTAGCGCAGAACCATCCAGAAAATCAGCGCGACCACGGCGAAGATCACGATGGGCACCCCAATCGGGCCGATCTTGCCGATGCCGAGTGCCAGGTAAGTGTCGGGCAGGTCGGTAATCGGGCTGCCGTCGTTGAGGATGAAGGTCATGCCCCGCGCGATGCTGAGCATGCCGAGGGTGGCCACGAACGGTGGGATCGACAGGTTGGCGACCATAAAACCGTTGACCACGCCGAGCATCGCGCCAGCAAACATCCCCGCACTCGCCGCCGCCAGCACGCCGTAGCCCTGGGTTGCGACCATAGCGCTGCACAGCCCGGCAAAGGCCAGGATCGAGCCCACCGACAAGTCGATGCCCTTGGTCAGGATCACGTAGGTCATGCCCACGGCGAGGATGCCGTTAATTGAGGTCTGGCGAAGGATGTCCATCCAGTTGCGCCAGGTCATGAAGTATTCGCTGGAAAACGCCATCACCACGCACAGCAAAATAAACACCAGTGGCAGGCCAAAGCGGTCGAGGGACACCCGCAGGCGGTTGCGCGGCGCGGCAGTAATCGGTGCAGTCAGGGTTTTGGCAGTCATGAGGCAAGACTCAACAAGGCTTCCTGGGAAAGGGCGGTGTCGCTGCTGATGGTCACCAGCCGGCCGCCTTTGAATACCGCGATGCGATCACTCAGGTGGAGCAATTCCGGGGCTTCTGACGACACCACAATGGCCGCGCCGCCGGCGCGCACAAACTGGTCCAGCAGGTGATAAATCTCCTGCTTGGCGCCCTCATCAATGCCGCGGGTCGGCTCATCGCACAGCAGGCACACCGGCTCGGTCGACAGGCATTTGGCGAGCACGACTTTTTGCTGGTTGCCGCCGCTCATCGAGGCCACCGGCAACGCCAGTGAGGTCGCCTTGATCTGCAGGCGCTTGACCATCTCTTGTGCCAGTTCGGTTTCCTTGCGCGCATTGATCAGCGACCAACTCGACAGGCGCTTGTAGGCCGACAACGCGATGTTCGACAGAATGCTGCCGGTGAGTATCAGGCCGCTGTCTTTGCGGTCTTCGGTGACCAGCGACACACCGGCGCTGATCGTTGCTTTGGGCATGCCGATGGGCATCGGTTTGCCTTGCAGGGTCACGCTGCCTGCGTCCGCGACCGTGAGGCCGTAAATGCAATTGAGGAACTCGCTGCGCCCTGAACCCATCAGGCCGTAAATGCCGAGAATTTCACCCTGGCGCAGTTGCAGGCTGATGTCGTGGAACTCGCCGTTGCGGCTCAGGTGGTCGACTTGCAGGCAGGTGGCGGCGGCACATTCGCGGCCGACCTTGTGGTCGATGCGCGTCAGTTCCTGGCCGACAATGCCGCGCACCAAGTGGTTGCGGTCGATGTCGGCCATGCGCCCGCTTTCGACAAAGGCGCCATCGCGAAAGATGCTGTAGTCATCCGCGATCTGCGCCAGTTCGCTCAAGCGGTGCGACACATACACGATGCCGGCGCCGCGCGCAGTGAGGCGCCGGATGGCCTTGAACAGCGTTTCGGCCTCGCGCTCGCCGATGGCCGAGGTCGGTTCGTCCATGATCATCACTTGGCAGTCATGGCTGAACGCTTTGGCGATTTCCACCAGTTGAATCTGCGCCACGCTCAGGCGATGCATGGGGCTGCTGGCGTCGACCTCGAACTCCAGGTTGTCGAGCAGCTCGCGGGTGCGCCGGTTGAGCGCCTTGCTGTCGACGATGCAGCCGGCGCGGCGCGGCTCGCGGCCCAACCATATGTTTTCGGCGACGCTCATGTAGGGGATGGGTTCGAGCTCTTGGGTGATCATCGCGATCCCCGCCGCCAACGCTTCACTCGGGCGGTTGAACTGCACGGGCGCGCCGTTGAGCAAAATGCTGCCGGCATCCCGCGCGGTGATGCCCATCAAAATGTTCAGGAAGGTCGACTTGCCCGCGCCATTGCCGCCACACAGCGCATGAACGCTGCCGGCCCGCAGGGAGAGGCGCCCGTCACGCAGGGCAGGCACCCCGGCGTAAGCCTTGGCGACGTGTTCAGCCTGGAGCAGTAATGGCGTGGCCATTGGCGTGTCCTCGTGCTGTGAATTCTTATTAGGTCGCACAGTCATGTTTCGCTGTGATCATATGTGTATCAAATGAAATTCTGATCAGTCAATCTGTTTCAGATAAAACCTGTAAATCTCAGGTCAACTGTCAATAACGCCTGCCTATAGGGCTTTGACTGCCAAGTCAGCTAAAACTTGCTTGACAGAAGCGAGTGAATACTTGAGAAATGACTGAGTGAAATTTCATCGAGTGATCATATGATCATTCTAAAATACGATCACGGCAGCGGAGCCAGACGCCATGAACACACCTTTCCCGGTGGCTATCGGATGCGATGAAGCGGGTTTTGAGCTCAAAGAGCTGTTGAAGCGCCATATCGAGGCGCTGGGTTACCCGGTGACCGACTTCGGCACCCATTCCACCGCGCCGGTGCTTTACCCGGACATCGCCCTGGCCGTGGCCAGCGCGATTAATGCCGGGCAGCAACGGCTGGGCGTGCTGGTGTGCGGCACCGGAATCGGCATGGCGATTTCGGCCAACAAGGTCCTCGGCATTCGCGCGGCCCAGGCCCACGACACCTATTCGGCGGAGCGCGCGCGCAAGAGCAACGATGCGCAGATCCTGTCCATCGGCGCGCGGGTGATCGGCGCGGAGTTGGCCAAAAGCGTGGTCAAGTCGTTCCTTGAATCGGAGTTCGAAGCGGCGCGCTCCGGGGCCAAGGTCGAGCGCATCAATGCGATCGAGCGCGATGGGCATCAATAGTGGACGGCACGGGGCAAGAGTCGGGAGAATGCGCCTTTGACGTCGAAACGGAAGCCCGTCCCCATGAGTGACAGTACCCAGCGTATCGCCAGCGATATCGATCAAATGACCGAAGTGGCGATGCTCTATTACCTTGAGAACGTCACTCAGGAGGCGATTGCCAAGCGCTTCGACCTGTCGCGCGCGAAAGTCAGCCGCTTGCTCAAACGTGCGCGCGATGAAGGCATTGTCGAGGTGCGCGTATTGCAGCACCCGGCGATGAACAACGAATTGGAGCGGGCGCTGGTCGAGCGCTTCAAGCTCGACCGCGCCTTGATCGCCGTCGACCACAGCGACCCCGACACGCAGCGCTCGGCCGTCGCCAGCCTGGTCGCCAACTACCTGAACAAGACCCTGAGCGACGGCATGATCGTCGCCGTGGGCATGGGGCGTAACGTCGGTGCGGTGGCCGATAACGTGTTTTTGCCGGTGACGCGCAATTGCACATTTGTCTGCGCCATCGGCGGTTCGCTCAAGGCCGGTGAATACATGAACCCCGACCATATCTGCCGGCGCCTGGCCCTGCGTTTTGGCGGCGAAAGCGAAAGCCTGTACGCCCCGGCGCTGGTGGCCAACCCGGAGCTGCGTGGGGTGCTGATCAACAACGACACGGTGCGTTCGACGCTGGACCGGGCGCGACGCGCGGACATTGCGCTGATCGGCATCGGCGACATGAGCGAAAACAGCAACATGGTGCGCATGGGCTGGTTCTCGCCGCAGGAAATTGCCCAGGCGCGCTTGTCCGGCACCGTCGGCGACATGATGGGCTACGACTTCATCGACATCCACGGCCAGCCTGCGGTCAACGCGATTCAAGGGCGGGTGATCGGGCTGACGGTGCAAGAGCTGTTTCGCATTCCGGACGTGGTCGCGATTGCCAGCGAGAACACCAAGGCCGCGGCGACGCTTGGCGCACTGCGCTCGGGCGTGATCAACACGCTGGCGACCACGGTGACCAACGCGCACACGATTCTGGCGCTGGACGACGCCACCCGAAAGCCTTGATTCAACACAGATCAAACGGTGTGCGAGTCGATCGTTCCCACAGAGCGTGGGAACGAGCATCGCTGTTGCGCTTACAGATTTTGTAATAGTTTTGCGTTGTAGGAAATCCGTGTTTCGGTTGTACGATTCAAGTCCTTTTCTTAGTGCAGGACTTGCATGAACACCCTCTCGGAGCCTCCCAGTCGTCTTTCCTCAAGACCGCCACTGCCTCTGTTCCCGCTGAAGCACCCCGTATACCCACGGCTAACCATGCGCCGGTCGACTGACCGCACTTTGCCGTGCCCGGCATTCTGAACATCAATAAAGAGACCCTATAAATGGAATGGTTAGCGGACCCAACGGCCTGGCTTGGCTTGTTGACGTTGATTGTGCTGGAGCTGGTGCTGGGCATCGACAACCTGGTGTTTATCGCGATTCTGGCCGACAAGTTGCCGCCCGAGCAGCGTGACCGGGCGCGCTTGATCGGTTTGTCCCTGGCGCTGTTGATGCGCCTCGGCTTGCTTGCGAGTATTTCCTGGTTGGTCACGCTTACTCAGCCGCTGTTCGAGGTGTTCGACAAGAGCTTCTCTGGCCGCGACCTGATCATGCTGTTTGGTGGTGTGTTCCTGCTGTTCAAGGCCACCATGGAATTGCACGAACGTCTTGAAGGGCATGTGGCGCAGCGCTCGGGCAATGTGGCCTATGCGATGTTCTGGCCGATCGTGGCGCAGATCGTGGTGCTCGACGCGGTGTTCTCGCTCGACGCGGTGATTACTGCCGTCGGCATGGTCGATGAGCTGGCGGTGATGATGATCGCGGTGATCGTATCCATCGGCCTGATGATCGTCGCGAGCAAGCCGCTCACGCGGTTCGTCAATGCGCACCCGACGGTGATCATGCTGTGCCTGGGCTTCCTGATGATGATTGGTTTTGCCCTGACCGCCGAAGGCTTGGGCTTCCATATTCCAAAAGGCTACCTGTACGCCGCGATTGGTTTCTCGATTCTGATCGAGATGTTCAACCAGATTGCCCGTTCGCGCCGCAAGAAGTCGGCGCAAGGCGTGTTGCCGGTGCGCGAACGCACCGCGCATGCGGTGATGCGTTTGCTCGGCGGCCGCAGCCTGGCGGTGGAGGAAGTGGGTGATGAGGTGGCTGACTTGCTCGGCGAGCCCGACGCTACCCAAGGCCCACTGTTTGATCGACGCGAACGCGTGATGATCAGTGGCGTGTTGCAATTGGCCGAGCGGCCGATCCGCAGCCTGATGACGCCGCGCGCCAAGGTCGACTGTATTGATTTGGCCGACGACGCCGAGACTATCCGCCTGAAGTTGATGCACTCGCCTTACTCGCGCCTGCCGTTGATTCGCAACGGCGCAGTCGACGAGCCGTTGGGTTTTGTGCACAAAAAGGAGCTGCTCAAGGAATACTTGGCCGGCACCGAACCAAACCTTGAGCACCTGGCACGCCGTGCGATCAACCTGCTGGAGAGTTTTTCGATTCTCAACGCCTTGGAACAAATGCGTCAGGAATCGACGCACATTGCCTTCGTGATCAACGAATTCGGCGACTTCATGGGCGTGTTGAGCATGACCGACATCCTCGAATCGATCGCCGGCGAGTTACCCGATGCCAGCGAAATCGAAGGGCCGGACATTGTCGAGGACGGCGATGGGTTTCGCGCCAACGGCGCCTTGAACCTGAACCTGGTTCGTCAACGCACCGACTTCAAAGCCGTCGCCACCGAGGACTATCAAACCCTGGCGGGCTTGGTCATGAGCCTGCTCGACCGCCTGCCTGCGGTGGGCGACAGCCTTGAGCATGAAGGCTGGCGCCTTACCGTGGCGGCGGTGGAGGAGCGGCGGGTGACTCAAGTGCTTTTGCGTCGAGCTGAGGCTGCTTGACCGGCAGCGCAGCGATGCAGATTGATAGTGCATCGCTGGCTGCGCGTGTCTGAGTCATCATTCAGATGCGTTCGGCGATGAAGATCAAGCATCCGCTGAACAGCGCGAAACGCACTGCTCAGGCTGCCGTCCCTGGGTGGCCTGCGCGAGCGGTCCAAGACTCATCGATCATGCCGCTGCTCTTCAGTTAACCGCTACATCACTGAACTTCACCACGTTGTCCTCACCCTTGAGGCTGCGGAACTTGACCTTGAGTGCGGGAATACTCTCCAGCTTGCCGCGTACCGGCTGGAAGATCAGGGTGATGCGGGTCGGCACATTGCGCACCAAGGGGAAATCATTCCAGCTCTTGATTTTCGTTTGACCAACCTGCAGTTGATCGATATCCAGCGAGCCACCGGTTTTTTCAAACAAGGTGCTGTTACTGATTCCGCGCAAATCACGGTCAACATTGGTATTGGTCAGTTCCAGCACGCAACTGGGGGCTTGGCCAATCTGCTCGCATTCCACCAGTTCGATTCGCACGCCATCGACCAACTCGATACGCTTGCCGAACAAGTTGGCCCCATCATTTTCCACGATCAGCTTTTGCGACTGCGCAAATTCGAAGGTGGGTTTGGCGTATTCACTGCCGAGGGTAAAGAACCCGCCAGCCAGCAAGGCTGCAAGGATCAACGAAAGTGTGCCTTTCATCGCGTCTGGCAAACGGCGCGCCTGCCAGCCGATAGACAATGCTGCCAGGAACAGAAATACGCTGATGAGCAGGATCAGGTTCTTCCAATTGACGAAGCCAAAACCAAATACGCTGGGGTCAGGAAAAACATAGGTGATCAGTGCCCACATGGCGCCAAGCGTGGCGCTGATTCCGGCCATGATTTTGGTGATTGCGATGTTAAGACGGTTTTGTGGAAGAGGCGAAGTGTCCATACAGGTTTAAAAATCCATCGAAGCCAGAAGGGGAAGCCGATCGCTGACAATGCGCAGTCGCGGCTCCCCGCCATTATCCAGTAAGTAGCTGCCGGGTAAAGCCGTGCGATTGAAGATCGCGCAATCGGCACACACTCGGCGCGAGGGCAGCGCTCTGGTTTGGCGGCTGTTGGCTCGGCTAAAGGTGCATCAAACCTTGCGATTATTAGTCGGCGGCGTGCAGGCGAGTAGTCGCGAGGGTATCGCTTGTGGCGTAGCGTTTGAACGTGCGCATCAGACGCTTTGCCTGGCCCTCGTAATCGCCAAAGCCCTTGAGTTTTTCCTGCAATTGCCCGTTGAGATACACCAATAGCGTCGGGGTACCGCTCACTTCGGGGTGTCTCGGGGTGTTTTCGCAGTCCAGCACCAGGCTCACTGCGAGCGGGTATCGAGCGGCGACCAATTCGAATAACTCCACGGCATCCGGGCAGGCAAAGCAGTGTTGCGAGGCAAATAACAAGAATACCGGGTGAGGTGTACTCAGAATTCTTTGATAATCCTCTGCATTGGCAATGGTTGCGCTGGCAATTACCATCACAGTTTGACTCCTGGGCAATAGTGGGCGTGACCGACACTAGGCCCACAGATCACCCGCGTCTACTGTCAACCTTCACAGGGTGCCCGGTGTTCACGCGTCCTGCGCACGCTCCACGCGCTCGCGTGCCTTGCGCGCCTGGCTCGCACATTTGCGGTATTCCTCATTGTCCCTGGAGGCCTTCGCCTGCCGGTAGCCATGGTGGTTCTGGCTGGTGTAGTTGGTGCTGAAAGCTTCCTTGAGCTTTCGCAGTTCTTCTTTGCATTCGCGGCGGTCGTTACTGGCCGAGGCGCTGCCGGCCGCCAGAAAGCACAATACAAGCACAGTGAGACGCAGCTTCATGGCAAACGGGTCCTTGTCGGGCTGATGTGCCAAGGCTAGCCCAACGCCGGGAATTTTCCACGCCGCCGCGTGCTGCATTCGTGCGCGGTAACGCCCTGATAGCGCACTCGCGTGGGGCCTTTCACCGCAGGGTGGGGCGTTGGGTAGCAATTTGATGCCAAGTGCTGGCGCAACGCCGCCTGGCGTTTAAAGATTTATCTGGCTGATTTTTAACGTATTTGTACCTGTCATATTTTTGTGTTGCTGCGTGTGGCACACTTTCTGCTGTTTATTCCGTTGTTACATACCAAGTTCCGGTATAGCGGAATACACAACTCCTGGAGTGCTTGTCATGCATCACCGACCTTCCGTGTTTAAAGCGTGTGTTTTTCTCTTCGCCGCATCGGCTTGCCTCGCCAGCACTGTGCAGGCTGCGGGCAGCAAGCTGGACGATGTGCTCAAACGTGGGCATCTGATCGTCGGTACAGGCAGTACCAATGCGCCGTGGCACTTCCAGGGAGCGGATGGCAAGTTGCAGGGTTTTGATATCGACATCGGCCGCATTGTGGCCAAAGGGTTGTTCAACGACCCGAGCAAGGTCGAGTTCGTGGTGCAGTCGTCCGACGCACGCATTCCCAACTTGCTGACCGACAAGGTCGACATGAGTTGCCAGTTCATCACCGTCACCGCCAGCCGTGCGCAACAGGTGGCGTTCACCTTGCCGTACTACCGCGAAGGCGTCGGCCTGCTGTTGCCGAACAACAGCAAGTACAAGGAAATCGAAGACCTGCAAGCGGCGGGCGACGGCATCACTGTGGCTGTGCTGCAAAACGTTTACGCCGAAGAACTGGTGCACCAGGCGCTGCCAAAAGCCAAGGTTGACCAATACGACAGCGTCGACCTGATGTACCAGGCAGTCAACTCGGGCCGCGCCGATGCCGCCGCCACCGACCAGTCTTCGGTCAAATACCTGATGGTGCAGAACCCCGGCCGCTACCGCAGCCCGGCCTACGCATGGAGCCCGCAAACCTACGCGTGCGCGGTCAAGCGTGGCGACCAGGACTGGCTGAACTTCGTCAACACCGCGCTGCATGAAGCCATGACCGGTGTGGAGTTCCCTACCTACAAGGCCTCGTTCAAGCAATGGTTCGGTGTCGACCTGCCAGAGCCTGCGATTGGTTTTCCTGTTGAATTCAAGTGACGTGTAAACCGGGGGCGCTGCGTTTGGCGCCCCGCTTCAGGTACTGCCGACCATGAACTATGAGTTGAATTTTGCCGCCGTGTGGCGTGATTTCCCCAGCTTGCTGGCGGGGCTCGGTCTGGGCCTCGAACTGGCCTTGCTGTCGATCGCGATTGGCTGCGTGATCGGCCTGATGATGGCGTTTGCCATGCTGTCCAGGCACCGCGCGTTGCGACTGTTCGCCTCGGTGTATGTGACGGTGATCCGCAACACGCCGATCCTCGTGCTGATCTTGCTGATCTATTTCGCATTGCCGTCGCTGGGGATTCGCCTGGATAAAATCCCTTCATTCATCATCACCTTGTCGTTGTACGCCGGTGCCTACCTCACCGAAGTTTTCCGCGCCGGGCTGCTGAATATTCCCAAGGGCCTGCGTGAAGCCGGCTTGGCCATCGGCTTGGGTGAGTGGCGTATTCGCGCCTACATCACCGTGCCGGTGATGCTGCGTAACGTGTTGCCGGCGCTGTCGAACAACTTTATTTCGCTGTTCAAGGACACCTCGCTGGCCGCCGCTATCGCGGTGCCGGAACTGACGTATTACGCCCGCAAGATCAACGTCGAAAGCTACCGGGTGATTGAAACCTGGATGGTCACGACCGCGCTCTACGTGGCGGCCTGTTACTTCATTGCCATGCTGCTCCGATACCTGGAACAGCGTTTGGCGATCCGTCGTTAAGGAGGGGTTCCATGTACGAGTCCCCAAGCTGGTTGCATGAGTTGTGGGTCGCCCGGGATACCCTCTGGGCGGGGTTTCAGACCAGCGTGTATTGCTCGGCGCTGGCGATTTTTTTTGGCACGCTGATCGGCATCGTCGCCGGGTTGGTGCTGACCTACGGCAAGTTCTGGATGCGCGCGCCGTTTCGTCTGTATGTCGACCTGATCCGCGGCACGCCGGTGTTTGTGCTGGTGCTGGCGTGTTTCTACATGCTGCCGGCGCTCGGTTGGCAAATCAGCGCGTTCCAGGCCGGTGCGGTCGGGTTGACCTTGTTCTGTGGCTCGCACGTGTCGGAAATCGTGCGCGGCGCGCTGCAAGCCATTCCGCGTGGGCAACTGGAAGCGGGCAGGGCGATTGGCCTGACGTTCTACCAGTCCCTCGCTTACGTGCTGTTACCCCAGGCGCTGCGGCAGATATTGCCCACGTGGGTCAATTCTTCCACGGAAATCGTCAAGGCCTCGACCTTGCTCTCGGTGATCGGCGTGGCTGAATTGCTGCTGAGCACTCAGCAAGTGATCGCGCGCACCTTCATGACCCTGGAGTTCTACCTGTTCGCCGGGTTTCTGTTCTTTGTCATCAACTACGCCATCGAGTTATTCGGGCGCTACATTGAAAAGCGGGTGGCCTTGCCATGAACCAACCTCTTACAAACCAACCGCTGCTGAACATTCGCGGCCTGCGCAAACAGTACGGCGCGGTGGAAGTGCTCAAGGGCGTCGACCTGTCCATGCAGCGCGGTAACGTGGTGACTTTGATCGGCTCCAGCGGCTCGGGCAAAACCACGCTGTTGCGATGCGTGAACCTGCTGGAAGAATTCCAGGGCGGGCAGATCACCCTCGACGGCGAGTCCATCGGCTACAGCGACATCGCCGGCAAACGCGTGCGCCACCCCGAGCGGGTGATTGCCCAGCACCGCGCGATGACCGGCATGGCGTTCCAGCAATTCAATTTGTTCCCGCACCTCAGTGCCCTGCAAAACGTTACCCTCGGCCTGCTCAAGGTCAAAAAAATGGGCAAGGACGAGGCGGTGGCGCTGGCTGAAAAATGGCTCGACCGCGTCGGCCTGCTGGAGCGGCGCAACCACTTCCCCGGCCAGCTCTCGGGTGGCCAGCAACAACGCGTGGCGATTGCCCGCGCCATCGCCATGAACCCCAGCTTGATGCTGTTCGACGAAGTCACCTCGGCGCTCGATCCGGAGCTGGTCGGCGAAGTGCTCAGCGTGATCAAGGGGTTGGCGGAAGAGGGCATGACCATGCTGTTGGTCACCCACGAGATGCGGTTTGCCTACGAGGTCTCGGACAAGATCGTGTTCATGAACCAGGGCCGCATTGAAGAGCAGGGCACCTCGAAGGACATCTTCGAACGCCCGCAATCGCCGCGCCTGGCGGAATTTTTGAAGAACATTCGTTTTTAATCAGGAGCAATTTTATGAGCATTACTCGTTACGGCACCGGCAGCACCGCTGGCGGCGGCCAACCCCGTCCTTTCGCGCGTGCGGTGGAAGCCGACGGCTGGCTCTACGTCTCGGGCCAGGTGCCGGCGGTGGACGGTGAAATCATCAACGGCGGCATTGTTGAGCAAACCCGCCAGACTATGCGCAACGTGGTGGCGATTCTTGAAGAGGCCGGCTTTGAGCTCAAAGACGTGGTGCGCGTCGGCGTATGGCTGGAAGACCCTCGCGACTTCTGGAGTTTCAACAAGGTGTTCGGTGAGTATTTCACCCCGGAACACGCACCGGCGCGTGCCTGTGTGCAGGCCAACATGATGGTCGATTGCAAGGTTGAGATTGATTGCGTGGCCTACAAGAAAAAAGGCTAAATGCAGCGATCTTAAGACCACCCAGAATCCAATGTGGGAGCTGGCTTGCCTGCGATGACGGCGTGTCAGGCAACCCATGTGCGACTGAACCACCGCCATCGCGGGCAAGCCCGCTCCCACAGGGTTTCGCTGTGCAGCATACAACTATGACCGGACCGACACTGCCATGACCGAAGACACCATCAAACGCCGCGCCAAAGGCCTGGACCGTGCATTCGATATCCTCGATTTTCTCAAGGAAGTCCGCCAGCCGCTGCGCCCGAATGATATTGCCAGCGGCATCGGCAGCCCCAAATCCACGGTCTACGAACTGGTCGCCTCGTTGCTCGAACGGCGCATCCTCGAAACAGTCGGCAAGGACGGCCACGTCTACCTCGGCCGCCAACTGTACTTTCTTGGTCAGGCGCACTTGCGCCATTTCGACCTGACCCGCGAGGCCGACCACGCCCTGCAGGAAATCGTCAGCCAAACCCACGAAACTGCGCAGATGTGCCTGCTCAACGGGCGTAAATACACGGTGGCGCTGATGCGCGAAGGCGAGCGGCATTTTCGTATTTCTTCAGACATCGGCGAAAACGCACCCATCCCGTGGACAGCCTCCGGGCGCCTGCTGCTGGGGCACTTGAGCGACCAGCAAATCATCGACTTGATCGACAGCGACGACTTCATCCTGCCGGACGGCCAGCGCCTGGCGCTGCCAACCTTTCTGGCGCAGATCCGTCAGGCCACCCTCGATGGCTTTTTCTCCTTCGACAGCGTGGCGGACACCTTTACCCATTGCTTCGCCGCCCCGGTGCGGGATGCGCAGGGCATCAGCATCGCGACCTTGTGCATCGTCGCCCCGCGCGCCGATGCGCTCAAAAATTACAGTGACTATCGCCGGGTGTTGATCGACAGCGCCAACCACCTGGCCCGTCGCATTAACGAATAGGAGCTATTGCATGTCAGCCCTCAACGCCGTTGAAAAAGGCGCCGCCGCCGTTGGCGCCCACCTGGTCCGTGATGTCAGCCTGCCGGCCATGGTGCTGCACCGTGACGCGCTGGAACACAACATTCGCTGGATGCAGGCGTTTGTCAGCCAGAGCGGTGCGCAACTGGCGCCCCATGGCAAAACCAGCATGATGCCTGCGCTGTTTCAGCGCCAGATCGAGGCGGGCGCCTGGGGTATCACGCTGGCGAACGCCGTACAAACGCGGGCCGCGTATGCCGGTGGTATTCGCCGCGTGTTGATGGCCAACCAACTGGTGGGGGCGCCGAACATGGCGTTGATCGCCGACCTGCTGGCTGACCCGAGTTTCGACTTCCATTGCATGGTCGACCACCCGGACAACGTCGCCGACCTCGGCCTGTTCTTCGCCGCCCGTGGCCTGCGCCTGAACGTAATGATCGAATACGGCGTGCTCGGCGGCCGCTGCGGGTGCCGCAGCGAGCAGCAAGTGCGCGACCTCGCCAAGGCGATCAAGGCCCAGCCCGCGCTGGCCCTTACCGGTATCGAAGGCTACGAAGGCGTGATCCACGGTGATCACGCTGTCAGCGGCATCCGCGGGTTTGCCGCCAGCCTGGTGCGCTTGGCGGTGGACCTGCAAGACGACGGCGCTTTCGATCTGGCCACACCGATTGTGACGGCATCGGGTTCGGCCTGGTACGACCTGATCGCCGAGTCGTTCGAAGCGCAAAACGCTGCGGGGCGCTTCCTCAGCGTGCTGCGCCCTGGCAGTTACGTGGCGCACGACCACGGTATCTACAAGGATGCGCAATGTTGCGTGCTCGAGCGTCGCAGCGACCTGGCTGAAGGCCTGCGCCCGGCGCTGGAAGTCTGGGCGCATGTGCAATCGTTGCCCGAGCCAGGGTTTGCGGTGATTGCCCTGGGCAAGCGCGACGTGGCCTATGACGCCGGTTTGCCGGTGCCGCTGATGCGCTACAGGGCCGGTATTGTGCCGGCGCAAGGCGATGATGTGACGGCGTGCAGCGTTACCGCGGTGATGGACCAGCACGCGTTTATGCGTGTGGCGCCGGGGGTTGAGCTGAGGATCGGCGACATCATTTCATTCGGCACCTCGCACCCTTGCCTGACCTTCGACAAGTGGCAAGTGGGCTGCCTGGTGGATGAGCAACTGCAAGTGATCGAGTCTTTGCACACCTGTTTTTAGACCGCGTCGCGCCTATCGCGAGCAAGCCCGCTCCCACAATTGAATGTATTCACATTTCCACTGTGGGAGCGGGCTTGCTCGCGATGAGGCCCCACCATTCACCGGAGACCTCAGCATGAGCCCGCAACCGCGCATCGCCCTGATCGGCGAATGCATGATCGAACTGCAACACCGCGCCGACGGCAGCCTGCATCAAAGCTTCGGCGGCGACACGTTGAACGCGGCCGTGTACCTGCGCCGCGAGCTGGGCGACAGCGCCAGCGTTGACTACGTCACCGCGTTGGGCGACGACAGTTTCAGCGACGCCATGTGCAAGCACTGGGCTGAAGAAGGCTTGGGGTTGGGCCTGGTGCAGCGCCTGCCGGGGCGTTTGCCGGGTTTGTACTGCATCCAGACGGACGCGAATGGCGAGCGCAAGTTTCTGTACTGGCGCAACGAGGCGGCGGTGCGTGACTGTTTCACCACACCGGCGGCCGAGCCGATCCTGGCCGCGTTGCCGGATTACGCCGTGGTGTATTTCAGCGGCATCACCTTGGCGGTGTTGGGGCAGATGGGGCGTGAGCGTTTACTGCAAGCGCTGATCGAAACCCGTAAACGCGGGGGCAAGGTGGTGTTCGACAACAACTACCGGCCGCGTTTGTGGGCCAGCGTGGCGGCGGCGCGTGCGGCGTATCAGCAGGTGTTGGCGCAGGTCGACATGGCTTTGCTGACGGAGGATGACGAGTGTGCGTTGTTTGGGTATGAGGGCAGTGAGCAGGTGTTTGCGGCGTACCCGGCGATTGAGGAGGTGGTGCTCAAGCGCGGTGCGGATGCGTGTTTGATTCGCTGCGCAGGGCAGCGTTTTGCGGTGCCGGCGTTAAGGGTTGAGAAGGTGGTGGACACGACGGCGGCGGGGGATTCGTTCAGTGCGGCGTATTTGGCCAGTCGGCTCACGGGAGGCTCGCCTGAGCAAGCCGCGTTGGCCGGACATCGCTTGGCCAGCCGGGTTATCCAGGTACCGGGTGCGCTGATTCCGAGGTAGCGGGTGTATGGCCGCCTGCGGCGGATCGCGGGCAAGCCCGGCTCCCACATTGACGGCATTCCTTCAGTTGAAACGCGGTCAACTGTGGGAGCTGGCTCGCTTGCGATAGCAGTCTCAAGCCAAACACTCAATCGCGGTAGAACACCTGCACCAAGTGGTACCCAAACTTGCTCTTGATCGGCCCGTGCACCACGCGCAGGGGTTTCTTGAAAATCACCGCGTCGATCGCCCCGACCATCTGCCCTGGCCGAACCTCGCCCAAATCGCCGCCGCGCTTGCCGGACGGGCAGGTCGAGTGTTTCTTGGCCAACACATCAAACGCTTCACCCTGGGCGATACGCTGCTTGAGCTGTTCAGCTTCTTCACTGGTTTTCACCAGAATATGACGGGCTTGGGCTTTCATCCGGTTACCTTGCAACGGTCAAACGTAAGGGCGCGCGATTATGCCTGAAGTCACTCATCATCGTTGATCATGCCGCGGATTTTTGTCGCCAGCACGTCGACAGAAAACGGCTTGGCCACCATGTCCATGCCGTCCTCCAGAAAGCCTTGGCGTTCGGCGGCTTTTTCGGCGTAACCGGTCATGAACAATACGCGCAGGCCCGGCCGGTGCTGGCGGGCGATTTCCGCCAGTTGGCGGCCATTCATGCCCGGCAGGCCGACGTCGGTGACCAGCAAGTCCACGCGCAAATCCGATTCCAGCAACGGCAGCGCCGTGCGCGAATCCGCTGCCTGGTGGGCGGTGTAGCCGAGTTCGTTGAGCACGTTGACCACCAGCATGCGCACGGCGGGGTCATCCTCGACCACCACCACGGCTTCGCCAGCCAGCGCCAGCGGGGCTTCGCCCAAATGTTCCGGCAGGTTGCTTTCCAGCGCGGTGCCGTGCAGGCGCGGCAGGTACAAGCGCACGCAAGTGCCCTGGCCGGGTTCGCTTTGAATGGTCACGTGGCCACCGGACTGTTGCGCAAACCCGTAGATCATCGACAGCCCAAGGCCGGTGCCCTGGCCGATGGGCTTGGTGGTGAAAAACGGGTCGAACGCCTTGGCGAGAATTTTCGGGGCCATGCCGGTGCCGTTGTCGCACACGCCGAGCATCACGTAGTCGCCGGCCTTGACCGGTTCGAGGGTGGTGATGTCGGTGCCGTCCAGGTAGCTGTTGGCGGTTTCGATGAGGATTTCACCGCCGTCGGGCATTGCGTCGCGCGCGTTGATCACCAGGTTGAGCAGGGCGTTTTCCAATTGGCTGGCGTCGGTGTTGACCGCCCAGATGTCTTTGCCCAATTGCACCTTTAGCGCGATGTGCGCGCCTTTGGTGCGGCGGAATAACTCTTCCAGCGACGCCACCAGTTGGTTGGGGTCGAGCGGCTGGCGGTCCAGCGACTGGCGGCGTGAGAACGCCAGCAGCCGGTGGGTCAGGGCGGCTGCACGGTGCGCGGACGCCACGGCGGCCTCGGTAAACCGGCCGATCTCGTCGCTGCGCCCGGCGGCGATGTAGCGCTGCATCAGGTCGAGGCTGCCGATAATTCCCGTCAGCATGTTGTTGAAATCGTGGGCGATGCCGCCGGTAAGCTGGCCCACCGCTTCCATTTTTTGCGCATGGCGCAACGCGTCTTCGGCGCGCTCGCGTTCGAACATTTCATTTTGCAGGCGCTGGTTGGCCTCAGCCAGCGCCTGGGTGCGCTGGGCCACACGCTCTTCGAGGTTCTCGTTGAGGTGGCGCAGGGCTTCTTCGGTGAGTTTGCGTTCGGTCTCGTCGATCACAAAAATGTAGAAGCCGTTGACCGAGCCGTCATTGCTGAAGCGCGGCAGGTACTTCATCAACGCATGCCGCGGCCTGCCGTCTTGATGCGGCGTCACGGTCATAAAACTGCAGGCCTTGCCGTTGAGCGCGGCGGTGATTTTATCCTCGCGCCCGGCATACACCTCGTCGCCGAGTACTTCGCGGATGCTCTTGCCGTACAGCTCCTGCGGGGTCATGCCGTACCAGTCGAGGTAGGCGCTGTTGTTCAGGCGAAAACGCTGTTCGTGGTCGACATAGCCGATCAACACCGGCATGGCGTTGATGATCAACTGCAACTCGGTCTGGCTTTGGCGCAGCGCCTGCTCGGTGTGCTTGCGCTCGGTCAGGTCCAGCGCGGCGCCCAGAAACCGCGCCGGGCGGCCGTGTGGGTCCTTGTAGCAACGGCCGCGGGCAAACACCCAGCGCACTTGGCCGTCGGCTTGCAGCAAGCGGTATTCCTCGGCGTATTCGGTGCCGAAGGTGATGCAATGCTTGATGCTTCTGGCGACCGTGCCACGGTCTTCGGGGTGCACGCCTTGCAGGTAGTCGCTGATCGGCAGCAGGCCGGCGTCACTCGGGTCGACGCCGTGCAGGTAGGCGAAGTGCGCGTCGGCGATAAAGTGGTCTTCGCCGATGTCCCAATCCCAGGTGCCGACCGCATCGGTGGCGGCCAGCGCCAGTTGCAGGCGTTGCTCAGTATTGTGTTGGGCCTTGAGGCTGTCTTCGGAGCGCTGTTGCAGTTCGAGGGTTTTGCTGCGGCGCTCGTTGGTTTCGATGGTGGTGACCAGAATACCGGCGACCGCACCGCTTTCATCGCGGATCGGGCTGTACGTCAGGTCGAGCCAGATCTCGGTGTCGCGGTGATTGCGTTGCAGCACAAAGCGCTGTTCGCTGAAGGTGCGCACCTGGCCGCCCAGCACGGCGGCGTAGATCGGCGCGGTGAAGCTGATCAGCTCCGGCCAGGTCTCATGCGCTGGCTGGCCCATCGCGCCGGGGTGTTTGTTACCCGCAAGCGCGGCAAAACCGTCGTTGTAGAGCTGAGTCAGTTGGCTGCCCCACAGCAGCAGCATCGGCATCGGTGAATTGACGACGATGTCCACGGCCGTGCGCAGGCTTTGCGGCCACTCATTGGCCTCACCGAGGGGGCTTTGCGCCCAGTCCAGCCGCGCAATCAATGCAGCGGCTTCGCTACCGGTGGCTGTTCCATTCATGTAAAAACCCTACGCATAGCACTCTGAAATATGACAAAAGCCGATTATCCCGTGAGAGGGCAGCGGCTGACTACCCCCGAAAAATAGCACGCCGTGGCGCTGAGTCTTCAAAACTGTGCGTGGGTGCTGAAACCTTTCATCTTTGATCGCCTCTTGCCGCAAGGTCGGGGTTTACTGGGCGAGCCAGCCGCCGTCGATATTCCATGCGGCGCCGCGTACCTGGCTGCCAGCCTCGCTGCACAAAAACAACACCAGCTCGCCCAACTGCGGCGGCGTCACAAACGCCAGCGACGGCTGTTTCTCGGCGAGCAAATCATGTTGTGCCTGCTGCGGGCTCACGCCGTTGGCGGCGCGGTCATCAATCTGCTTTTGCACCAGCGGCGTCAGCACAAAGCCTGGGCAAATGGCGTTGCAGGTGACGTTGCTGGTGGCGGTTTCCAGGCCCACCACTTTGGTCAAGCCAATCACGCCGTGCTTGGCCGCTACATAGGCGGCCTTGCCCACCGAGCCGACCTGGCCGTGCACCGAGGCGACATTGACGATGCGCCCCCAGCCTTTGGCCTTCATGCCCGGCAGGCTCAAGCGCGTGCTGTGGAACACCGACGACAGGTTGATCGCGATGATCGAATCCCAGCGCTCGGCGGGGAAGTCTTCCACCGCCGCCACGTGCTGGATACCGGCGTTGTTGACCAGAATGTCGACGCCGCCGAACTCGCGCTCGGCGTAGGCGAGCATGTCGGCGATCTGCGCCGGGTCGCTGACGTCGGCCGGGTGATGGCCGACCTTGCCGCCAAACGCCTGCACCTGCGCGATCACCGCGCAGGCGTCGCCGAAGCCGTTGAGGATAACGTTGGCGCCAGCCTTGGCCAGGCTCAGCGCGATACCCAAGCCGATGCCGCTGGTGGAGCCGGTAACCAGGGCGGTCTTGCCGTTCAATGGGGTCATGAACACCTCATGCAATGCAGAATGTGGTCAACAGAAAGCAAAAAGCAGATCTGCTGTGTACTCTAAACCGGCTTTTGATCTATCAAAAGCCATAGCCAGGACCCGGCCGCCTACAGCGGAATATGCGCCGCCGCGAGCAATTCCTGAGTGTACGGGTGCTGCGGCGATTCAAAGACAGCATGGCTGGCGCCGCGCTCGACCACCTTGCCATCCTTGACCACGATCATGTCGTGTGCCATCGCGCGCACCACCGCCAGATCATGGCTGATAAACAGGTACGTCAGGCCATACTTTTCCTGCAACTCGCGCAACAACTCGACCACCTGCTTTTGCACCGTGCGGTCCAACGCGGACGTCGGTTCATCCAGCAGCATCAGCGCAGGTTTCAGCACCAGCGCGCGGGCGATGGCAATGCGTTGGCGCTGGCCGCCGGAAAACTCATGCGGGTAGCGATGCCGGCTGGCGGGGTCGAGGCCCACGTCCTTGAGCACCTGAACCACCTGCGCGTCGCGGTCGGCGAGGCTGCACGGCGCGTGCACCTCCAGGCCTTCGCTGATGATCTGCGCAACCGACATGCGCGGGCTGAGGCTGCCGTAAGGGTCCTGGAACACCACCTGCATCTGTTTGCGCCACGGGCGCATTTGCTGATGGCTCAGCAGGTGAAGCGCTTCACCCTGAAAGCGGATGCTGCCGGTGGAGTCGAGCAACCGCAGGATCGCCTGGCCCAAGGTGGACTTGCCCGAGCCGGACTCGCCGACAATCCCCAGCGTCTTGCCGCGCTGCACGCTGAGGCTGATGCCATCCACCGCGCGCAAGTAGGTCTTGCGGCGGAACATGCCACCGCCCAAGGGGAATTGCACGCTGAGGTCGTCGACCTGCAACACCGTTTCGCGCGCCTCGCTGCACAGCGCGTTGCCCGCAGGCTCAGCGTCCAGCAGCAGGCGGCTGTAAGGGTGTTGCGGGGCACTGAACAGCGCTTGGCAATCGGCCTGTTCGACGATTTCGCCGGCGCGCATCACGCACACACGCTGGGCAATGCTGCGCACCAGGTTGAGGTCGTGGCTGATCAGCAGCAATGACATGCCCAAACGTTGTTGCAGCGACTTGAGCAGCAGCAGGATCTTGCGCTGCACGGTCACGTCGAGTGCGGTGGTGGGTTCGTCGGCGATCAGCAGTTCCGGCTCGCAGGCCAGCGCCATGGCGATCATCACACGCTGGCGCTGGCCGCCGGAGAGTTGATGCGGGTAAGCCTTGAGGCGTTCCTGCGGCTTTTGGATGCCCACCAGTTCAAGCAATTCGAGGATGCGCGCCTGCGCCGCCTTGCCGCCCAAGCCCTTGTGCAACAGCAAGGTTTCGCCGATCTGTTTTTCGATGCTGTGCAGCGGGTTAAGCGAGGTCATCGGCTCCTGAAAAATCATCGCAATGCGGTTGCCGCGCAGTTTTTGCAGGGTCGCCGGCGAAGCGCCGATCAACTCCTGGCCGCGATACTTTACCGAGCCGGTGGTGTGCGTGCCGCCTTCCGGCAGCAGTTGCAAAATCGAATGCGCCGTCACCGACTTGCCCGAGCCCGACTCACCGACCAGCGCCAGGCACTCGCCGGGGCGTACTTCCAGGCTGAGGTTACGCACCACGCTCTGGCCGCTGAAGGCGACGCACAGGTCGCGGATCTCGATCAGGTTGTCGCTCATACAGACTCACTCATGCACGGGGGTCGAAGGCATCACGCAACGCCTCGCCGATAAATACCAGCAGCGACAGAATCAGCGCCAAGGTGAAAAACGCCGTCAGGCCCAGCCACGGCGCTTGCAGGTTCTGCTTGCCTTGCGCGATCAGCTCGCCCAGTGACGCACTGCCTGCCGGCATGCCGAAGCCGAGGAAATCCAGGGCGCTCAAGGTGGAAATCGCGCCGGTCAAAATAAACGGCAGGTAGCTCAAGGTGGCGGTCATCGCGTTCGGCAGGATGTGCCGACGGATAATCTTGCCGTCGCCCAAGCCCAGGGCGCGTGCGGCCTTGACGTATTCCAGGTTGCGCCCGCGCAGGAACTCGGCACGCACCACGTCCACCAGCGCGAGCCACGAAAACAGCGCCATGATGCCCAGCAACCACCAGAAGTTCGGCTCGACAAACCCCGACAGGATGATCAACAGGTACAGCACCGGCAGCCCGGACCACACTTCCAGAATGCGCTGGCCGAGCAAGTCCACCCAGCCGCCGTAGTAACCCTGCAACGCGCCGGCGGCGATGCCGATGGCGGCGCTGATCGCGGTCAGCGCCAACGCGAACAATATCGACACGCGTGCGCCAAACAGCACGCGCGCCAACACATCCCGCGACTGGTCGTCGGTGCCCAGCCAGTTCACCGCCGAGGGCGGGCTCGGGGCAGGGCGGGTCAGTTCGTAATTGGGCGTGTCAGCGCTGAACGGCACCGGCGGAAACAGCATCCAGCCGCCGTCCTGCTTGATCAGCTTTTGCACGTAGTCACTGCGGTAGTCGGCCTGAAACGGCAACTGCCCGCCGAACTGTTGCTCGGTGTAGCGCTTGAACACCGGAAAATACAGCTCGTTTTTGAAGCTGAGTACCAGCGGCTTGTCATTGGCGATCAACTCGCCGCCAAGGGTCAGGATAAACAGGCCGATAAACAGCCACAGCGACCACCAGCCGCGACGGTTCTTTTTGAAGCGCTCGAAACGCCGACGCGCTACCGGAGACAAATCAAGCATCAGGCGTTCCTCGCGGCGAAGTCGATACGCGGGTCCACCCACGTGTAGCAGAGGTCGCCGATGAGTTTTATCAGCAGCCCGAACAGGGTGAAGATAAACAGCGAACCGAACACCACCGGGTAGTCACGCGACACGGCGGCTTCGTAGCTCATGCGGCCGAGGCCATCGAGTGAGAAGATCACCTCGATCAGCAACGAACCGGCGAAAAACACGCTGATAAACGCCTGCGGAATCCCGGAAATAACCAGCAACATCGCGTTGCGGAACACATGCCCATACAGCACGCGCCGTTCGCTCAAGCCTTTGGCGCGCGCGGTGACGACGTATTGGCGGGTAATTTCATTCAGGAACGAGTTTTTGGTGAGGATGGTCAGTGTGGCGAACCCGCCGATCACCAGTGCCGTGACCGGCAACACCAAGTGCCAGAAGTAGTCGGCGATTTTGCCCACGGTACTCAGTTCTTCAAAATTTTCCGAGACCAGCCCGCGCACCGGGAACCAGTTCAACGAAGTGCCGCCGGCGAACAGCACAATCAGGAACATCGCAAACAGAAACGCCGGCATGGCATAGCCGATGACGATGGCGGTGCTGCTCCACACATCAAAGCTGCTGCCATGGCGCACGGCCTTGCGAATGCCCAAGGGGATCGACACCAGGTAGGTGATCAGCGTGGCCCAGAGGCCGAGCGAGATGGTCACCGGCATTTTTTCCAGGATCAGGTCGGTGACGGTCGAGCCGCGAAAGAAGCTGTTGCCGAAATCCAGCCGGGTGTAACTCTTGAGCATCAGCCACAGGCGTTCCGGGGCGGGCTTGTCGAAGCCGTATTGCTTTTCGATGTCTTTGATCAGCTTGGGGTCCAGGCCCCGGCTGGCCCGCGAACCGCCGCTGATGCCTTCACCGGACGAGCCACCGACAGCGCCGCCGCCAATGCCTTGCAAGTGCGCGATGGCTTGCTCCACCGGCCCGCCGGGCGCGGCCTGCACGATCACGAAGTTGACCAGCAGGATGATCACCAGCGTCGGAATAATCAGCAGCAGGCGCCGCACGATATAGGCAAACATCAGTGGGCACCTCCGCGCTTTTTCAACTCGGCGTTCATTTGCTCATTCGTCAGTGGCGTGGGGCTGATTTCCCACCAGGTTTCCAGCGCTTCGTCGTTTTTGGCGGCGATGGCCGGGCGGCCGAAGCGGTTCCACCACGCGGCGGACGTGCCGGGCGGGTAGTAATTGGGAATCCACAGGTAGTTCCATTGCAGCACACGGTCGAGGGCATGCGCATAGGTGAGCATCTGCGCTTGGGTGTTGGCCTTGACCAGGCCTTTGATCAGGCTGTCGACGGCCGGGTCCTGGAGCACCATGTAGTTATTTGCGCCGGGGTCGAAGGCGGCCGCCGAGCCGAAGAAGTTGTACAGCTCCATCCCGGGCGAGGTGGTGACCGGGAAGCCGCTGACGATCATGTCGTAGTCGCGGGCCATGACGCGGTTCACGTATTGCGAGGAATCGATGCGGCGGATATTCAGGGTGATACCGATTTGCGCCAGGTTGCGTTTATACGGCAGCAACAGACGCTCCACACCGCTTTGCGCGTTGAGAAAGGTGAACTCCAGCGGCTCGCCTTCGGCGTTCACCAGCCTGTCACCCTCGGGTTTCCAGCCGGCTTCTTCGAGCAAGGCCAGCGCTTGCAACTGCTTGTCGCGGATCATGCCGCTGCCGTCGGTGACCGGCGCCTTGAACACGTGGGTTAACACTTCTTCGGGCACTTGCCCACGCAGCGGCTCAAGAATCGCCAGCTCGTCTTTGCTCGGCAACTGGGTCGCGGCCAGCGGGCTGTTCGAGAAAAAGCTCTGCTGGCGGATGTACATGTTGCGCATCATCTGCCGGTTGGCCCATTCAAAATCCCACAGCATCGCCAAAGCCTGACGCACGCGGCGGTCTTTAAACATCGGCTTTTGCACGTTGAATACATAGCCTTGCGCCGGTTGCGGCATTTCTTTGGCCAAGTGCTCACGCTGCAATCGGCCATCGTCCAGCGCCGGGCCGTTGTAGCCGATGGAGTAACCGGTGGCAGAGAATTCGCGGTTGAAGTCGTAGGCGCCACCGCGCAACACCTGGCGGGCGACTTCGGTGTCGCCGAAATACTCCAGGCTCAACTGGTTGAAGTTGTACAGGCCACGGCTGACGGGCAAGTCCTTGCCCCACCAGTTTGGGTCGCGGGTAAAGGTGATGGTGCTGCCGGAATCGATTTTGCTGATGGTGTACGGGCCGCTGCCCAGCGGGGCTTCGTAGCCGCCGCCGTTGGCGAAGTCGCGGGTTTTCCACCAGTGCTCGGGGAACACCGGCAAGGTCGCAATATCCAGCGCCAACGTGCGGTTTTCATTGCTGGAAAAGTCAAAGCGCACCTGGCGCTCGCCTTCGACTTCGACGTGTTTGACGTCGGCGAACAGGGTGCGAAAGCGCAGGCTGCCCTGGGTCATCAGCAGGTCGAAGCTGTAGCGCACGTCTTCGGCGGTGATCGGTTTACCGTCGGCGAAGCGCGCCTTGGGGTTGAGGTAAAAGCGCAGCGACAGGCCGTCGTCGGCGCGTTCCATTTTTTCCGCGACCAGGCCATACACCGTGTAGGGCTCGTCCAGCGAACGCTGGGCCAACGGCGCGTAGAGCCAGCCGTCGACCTGGGCCACGCCGATGCCTTTGTCGATATACGGCAGCACATGGTCAAAACGCCCGATCTCGATGGCCGAGCGGCGCAGGCTGCCGCCTTTGGGGGCGTCGGGGTTGGCATAGTCGAAATGGCTGAAGCCGGCGGGGTATTTGGCCGGTTCGCCGTACACCGTCAGGTACGTCTGCGGGGCCGCGATCACGGCGGTACTGGCCAACAGCAGGGCCAGGGTGGAGCTGAGCAGAGATGAAAAAGCCAATCGCATTATCAGCCTTGAACGCCAGGTGACGAAGAATAATAGGGGGTTTGTACGCTAACGGCCTGAGCATCGCCAGTCGTCACATGCACAACGGCCCACCAAAAGGCGGGCCGTTGTTTAGAGCATCAGCGCAGACTGGATCAGTCCTGGCGGCTGGTGACTTCCAGCAGGTGATAACCGAACTGGGTTTTCACTGGGCCTTGCACGGTGTTGACCGGGGCGCTGAACACGACGCTGTCGAATTCTTTAACCATTTGGCCTGGGCCGAACGAACCCAAGTCGCCGCCTTGACGGCTGGATGGGCAGCTGGAGTTGGCTTTGGCGATTTCTGCGAAATCGGCGCCGCCTTCGATCTGGGCCTTGAGTTCGTTGCACTTGTCTTCAGTGGAAACGAGGATGTGACGGGCGGTGGCTTTGGCCATGGGGAGTAACTCCTTGAATAAAAAGGGTGAGCCTACCGGATTCAGGCGGTTATTTCCCGGCAAAGTTCCATTGGGTTTGGGTTGGGGCGCCAACGCCGACTGATCTCCCAAGCCGAATGCATTCAAACTGTGGGAGCGGGCTTGCTCGCGATAGCGGTGTGTCAGTTGAAAACTATTTATCTGACACACCGCAATCGCGAGCAAGCCCGCTCCCACAGAAAGCAGATCTGCTGTGTACCGGTCAAACCCCGGCGGCGGGCACCAAAAACGCTGCTTCCAGCAACTGCCGGGTGTAAGCATGCTGCGGCGCAGCAAAAATCGCCTGT
The DNA here is from genome assembly GCF_002723595.1 of Pseudomonas sp. ICMP 460. Taxonomy (NCBI): domain Bacteria; kingdom Pseudomonadati; phylum Pseudomonadota; class Gammaproteobacteria; order Pseudomonadales; family Pseudomonadaceae; genus Pseudomonas; species Pseudomonas sp. ICMP 460. Next base: position 7,635 of record NZ_LKBR01000036.1, on the reverse strand, counting down.
GCGTCGCCCTGTTCCACCGCGCGGCCATGCTTGACCACCATCAACTGGTGGCTCAAAGCCTTGACCACCGCCAAATCATGGCTGATAAACAGGTAAGTCAGGTTGTACTTGGCCTGCAAGCCCCGCAGCAACTCCACCACCTGCCGCTGCACGGTGCGGTCCAGCGCCGAGGTCGGCTCATCGAGTAAAATCAAACGCGGTTTGAGCACCAGCGCGCGGGCGATGGCGATGCGTTGGCGCTGGCCGCCGGAAAACTCATGCGGGTAGCGATGCCGCGCATCCGGGTCCAGGCCGACCTCTTTGAGCGCCGCGATAATCGCCGCTTCCTGCTCGGCAGGCGTGCCCATCTTGTGAATCCGCAGGCCCTCGCCAACAATCTCGCTGACGCTCATGCGCGGGCTCAAGCTGCCGAACGGGTCCTGAAACACCACCTGCATTTCCCGGCGCAACGGGCGCACCTGTTGTTGGCTCATGCGGTCCAGTGGCTGGCCTTCAAAGCGAATCCCGCCGGTGCTCGCGATCAAGCGCAAAATCGCCAGGCCCAGCGTGGATTTGCCCGAGCCGCTCTCGCCGACGATGCCCAGGGTCTGGCCTTGCGGCAGGCTGAAGTTGATGCCGTCCACCGCCTTGACGTAATCGACGGTGTTGCGCAAAAAGCCTTTTTTGATCGGAAACCACACCTTCAGGTCATCGACTTCCAGCAGCGCTGGCCCAACCGCATTGGTCGCCGGCCCGCCACTCGGTTCAGCCGCCAGCAGTTCTTGCGTGTAAGGGTGCTGCGGCGCCTGGAACAGCGTCTCGCACTCGGCTTGCTCAACGATGCAGCCTTGCTGCATCACGCACACGCGGTGGGCAATGCGGCGTACCAGGTTGAGGTCATGGCTGATCAGCAGCAACGCCATGCCGAGTCGCGCCTGCAATTCCTTAAGCAGTTCCAGAATCTTCAGTTGCACGGTCACGTCGAGCGCCGTGGTCGGCTCGTCGGCGATCAGCAGTTCCGGCTCGTTGGCCAGCGCCATGGCGATCATCACGCGCTGGCGCTGGCCGCCGGACAGTTCGTGCGGCAAGGCCTTGAGGCGCTTGTGCGGCTCGGGGATGCCGACCAGCTCAAGCAGTTCCAGGGTGCGCGCGGTGGCGACCTTGCCGGTCAGGCCTTTGTGCAGGCCGAGCACTTCGTTGATCTGCTTTTCGATGCAGTGCAGCGGGTTCAACGAGGTCATCGGCTCCTGAAAAATCATCGCAATGCGGTTGCCGCGAATGTGCCGGATGGTTTTCTCTTTGAGGGTCAGCAAGTCTTGCCCGGCGTAGCCGATGGTGCCAGACGGGTGACGGGCCAGCGGGTAGGGCAGCAGGCGCAGGATCGAGTGCGCGGTGACCGATTTGCCCGAGCCGCTTTCGCCGACCAGCGCCAGGGTTTCGCCGCGCTTGATGTCGAAGCTGACGTTGTTTACCACGCGGTGGTGATGCTCGCCGGTGACGAACTCGACGCTGAGGTCGCGGACTTCGATCAGATTGTCCTGGTTCATCTCATTTCCTCGGGTCGAAGGCATCGCGAGCGGACTCGCCGATAAACACCAGCAGACTCAACATGATCGCCAGCACGGCGAAGGCACTCATGCCCAGCCACGGCGCTTGCAGGTTGGATTTGCCTTGGGCCACCAGTTCACCCAGCGACGGCGAGCCGGCGGGCAGGCCGAAGCCCAAAAAGTCCAGCGCGGTGAGGGTGCCGATGGCGCCGGTGAGAATGAACGGCATAAAGGTCATGGTCGAAACCATCGCATTCGGCAGGATATGCCGGAACATGATCGCGCCGTTCTGCATGCCCAGCGCCCGCGCCGCGCGCACGTATTCGAGGTTGCGCCCGCGCAGGAACTCGGCGCGCACCACGTCCACCAGGCTCATCCAGGAAAACAGCAACATGATCCCCAGCAGCCACCAGAAGTTCGGTTGCACAAAGCTTGCGAGGATGATCAGCAGGTACAGCACCGGCAGACCTGACCAGATTTCCAGGAAGCGCTGCCCGGCGAGGTCGACCCAGCCGCCATAAAAACCCTGCAGTGCCCCGGCGATCACGCCGATGATCGAACTGAGTACGGTCAGCGTCAGCGCAAACAGCACCGACACGCGGAAGCCGTAAATCACCCGCGCCAGCACATCGCGGCCCTGGTCATCGGTGCCCAGCAGGTTGACCGACGACGGCGGGGCAGGGGCCGGCACCCGCAGGTCGTAGTTGATGCTCTGGTAGCCAAACGGGATCGGTGCCCACAGCGTCCAGGCGTCTTTGGCCTTGAGCAGTTCCTGGATGTACGGGCTCTTGTAGTTGGCCTCCAGCGGGAACTCACCGCCAAAGGTGGTCTCCGGGTAGCGCTTGAGCGCCGGGAAGTACCAGCCGCCATCGAAGTGCACGGCCAGCGGTTTGTCGTTGGCGATCAATTCGGCGCCGAGGCTGAGCCCGAACAGAATCAGGAACAGCCACAGCGACCACCAGCCACGTTTGTTCGCCTTGAACCGCTCGAACCGGCGGCGATTGAGGGGGGACAAGTTCATCTCAATGCTCCCGGCTGGAAAAGTCGATGCGCGGATCGACCAGGGTGTAGGTGAGGTCGCCGATCAGTTTTACCACCAGCCCCAGCAGGGTGAAGATAAACAACGTGCCGAACACCACCGGGTAGTCGCGGTTGATCGCCGCTTCAAAACTCATCAGGCCGAGGCCGTCGAGGGAGAAAATCACCTCCACCAGCAACGAGCCGGTGAAGAAGATCCCGATAAACGCCGATGGGAAACCCGCGATCACCAGCAGCATGGCGTTGCGGAACACGTGGCCGTAAAGCACGCGGTGGTTGGTCAAGCCCTTGGCCTTGGCGGTGACCACGTACTGTTTGTTGATTTCATCGAGGAAGCTGTTTTTGGTCAGCAAGGTCATCGTCGCAAAGTTGCCGATCACCAGCGCGGTGACGGGCAGCGCGAGGTGCCAGAAGTAATCGCGGACCTTGCCGAACAGGCTCAGTTCTTCGAAGTTATTCGAGGTGAGCCCGCGCAACGGGAACCAGTCGAGGTAACTGCCGCCGGCAAACACCACGATCAGCAGGATCGCGAACAAGAACGCCGGGATCGCGTAGCCGACGATAATCGCCGAGCTGGTCCACACATCGAAATGGCTGCCGTGCCGGGTGGCCTTGGCGATCCCCAGCGGAATCGACACCAGGTACATGATCAGCGTGCTCCATAACCCGAGGGAGATGGACACCGGCATTTTTTCCTTGATCAGGTCGATGACCTTGGCGTCACGGAAAAAACTGTCGCCAAAATCCAGCTTGGCGTAGTTCTTGATCATGATCCACAAGCGTTCCGGCGCCGATTTGTCGAAGCCGTACATCTTCTCGATTTCCTTGATCAACGCCGGGTCCAGGCCCTGCGCGCCGCGATAGCTGGAACCGGCCACCGAGACCTCGGCACCGCCACCGGCAATGCGGCTGGTGGCGCCGTCAAAGCCTTCGAGCTTGGCGATCATCTGTTCCACCGGGCCACCGGGGGCGGCCTGGATGATGATGAAGTTGATCAACAGAATCCCGAGCAACGTCGGAATAATCAGCAACAGGCGACGAACAATATAAGCCAGCATTTAATCGCCTCCGCTCGCCGGATCGGCGGTTTCAGTGGTGCCCAGTGAGAGCGCCGGTTTTACCTCGGGTTTGGCCCACCAGGTCGCCGTGCCGACGTCGTAGCGCGGCGGCACCGCAGGGTGGCCCAAGTGGCTCCAATACGCCACGCGGAAAGTTTTGATGTGCCAGTTGGGAATCACGTAGTAGCCGAACTGCAACACGCGGTCGAGGGCTTTGGCGTGCGCCACCAGGCTTTTGCGCGAATCGGCATCGATCAACGCTTCGACCAACTGGTCGATCACCGGGTCTTTGAGGCCCATGTAGTTGCGGCTGCCGGGCTTGTCGGCGCTGGACGACTGCCAGAACTCGCGCTGCTCGTTGCCCGGCGAGGTGGATTGCGGAAAGCTGCCCACCAGCATGTCAAAGTCGCGCGAACGCAGGCGGTTGATGTACTGCGAAACGTCGACCCGGCGAATCACCAGGTCGATGCCCAGGTCGGCCAGGTTGCGTTTGAACGGCAACAACACCCGTTCAAAATCGGTTTGGGTCAGCAGGAACTCGATGCTCACCGGTTTGCCGGTGGTGTCGACCATCTTGTCGTCGACGATCTTCCAGCCCGCCGCTTGCAGCAACTGGTAGGCCTCGCGTTGCTGGGTGCGGATCATGCCGCTGCCGTCGGTTTTAGCCGGTGCGAAGGCTTCGGTAAACACTTGCGGCGCGATCTTGTCGCGAAACGGTTCGAGGATCGCCGTCTCGTCCGGGCCAGGCAGGCCGGTGGCAGCCATTTCCGAGTTCTCGAAATAGCTACGGGTGCGCACGTAGGCACCGTTGAACAGCTGTTTGTTGCTCCACTCAAAGTCCAGTAGCAGGCTGATGGCCTTGCGCACGCGCACATCCTGGAACATCGGTTTGCGCACGTTGAACACAAAACCCTGCATGCCGGTCGGGTTGCCGTTGGGGATTTCTTCCTTGATCAGCCGCCCTTGGGTGACGGCGGGAATGTTGTAGGCGTTGGCCCAGTTCTTCGCGCTGAACTCCAGCCAGTAGTCAAATTGCCCGGCTTTCAGGGCTTCGAGCGCCACGGTGCTGTCGCGGTAATAGTCGCTGATGCGGTTATCGAAGTTGTAGAGGCCTTGGGTCACCGGCAAGTCCTTGGCCCAGTAGTCCTTGACCCGCTCATAGCGAATCATGCGCCCCGGCTTGACCTCGGCGACCTTATACGGCCCGCTGCCCAGCGGGATTTCCAGGTTGCCCTTGGTAAAGTCGCGAGTTGCCCACCAATGTTTGGGCAATACCGGCAGTTGCCCGAGGATCAGCGGCAATTCGCGGTTGTTGGTGCGTTTGAACTTGAACAGCACGCGCAGCGGGTCTTCGGCCACCACTTCGTCGACGTCGGCGTAGTAGGTGCGGTAGAGCGGCGAGCCGTCCTTTATCAGCGCATCGAAGGTGAACAGCACGTCTTCGGCGCGGATCGGGTGGCCATCATGAAAGCGCGCTTCGGGGCGCAGGTAGAAGCGGACCCAACTGTTGTCCGGGGCCTTTTCGATCTTGCCGGCCACCAGCCCGTATTCGGTGATGGGCTCGTCCAGACTCTGTATCGCCAGCGTGTCGTAGATCAGTTGCAGGTTATCTGCCGGTACGCCCTTGCTGATGTAGGGGTTGAGGCTGTCGAAACCGCCCATGCTTGATTCGCGAAACGTGCCGCCCTTGGGGGCTGCGGGGTTTACGTAGTCGAAATGCTTGAAGTCAGCGGGGTACTTGGGCGGCTCGTTGTACAGCGTCAGCGCATGTTGCGGCGCCGCGTTCGCCGCCGTGCAGAGCAACAGGCTGCTGAGCAAAGCGTTGCGCAAAAACATCATTGGGCTTTCTCCGAAGCTTTCAGCCACCATGCGCTCAGGCCCAGGCTGTAGGGCGGCGTGGTGACAAAGGCGAACCGGTTGCGGTACGCCAAGCGATGATAGTTGAGGTACCAGTTGGGAATGCTGTAGTGCTGCCACAACAGTACCCGGTCAAGGGCACGGCCGGCGGCCAGTTGTTCTTCGCGGGTTTGCGCCGCGAGCAAGTGTTCCAGCAGGTGGTCGACCACCGGGTTGGCGATGCCTGCGTAATTCTTGCTGCCCTTGATGCCGGCTTGGCTGGAATGGAAGTACTGCCACTGCTCAAGGCCCGGGCTCAGGGTCTGGTTGAGGGTGATCAGGATCATGTCGAAGTCGAACTGATCCAGGCGCTGTTTGTATTGTGCGCGGTCAACCGTACGCAGGCGCGCGTCGATACCGATGCTGATCAGGTTCTCGACATACGGTTGCAGGATGCGCTCCAGGTTCGGGTTCACCAGCAAAATCTCAACGCGCAGCGGTTGCCCGTCACTGTTGAGCAGGCGTTGCCCCGACAGCTTCCAGCCGGCTTCGCCGAGCAGCCCCAGCGCATGCCGCAGGGTGTCGCGCGGGATGCCGCGGCCGTCGGTCTGCGGCAGGCTGAAGGCTTGGGTAAACAGCTTGGCCGGCAACTGCTCGCGGTACGGCGAGAGCATCAGCCATTCGTGGCCCACCGGTACGCCGGTCGCCGAGAACTCGCTGTTGGGGTAGTAACTCAAGCTGCGTGTGTAGGCGCTGCTGAACAGGCTGCGGTTGGTCCATTCAAAATCGAACATCAGCCCCAGTGCTTCGCGCACCTTGGCTTGGGCGAAGGTGGGCCGCCGCGTGTTCATGAACAGGCCCTGGCTCTGGGTCGGGATCTGGTGCGCAATCTGCGCCTTGATTACATCGCCACGGTTGACCGCCGGGAAGTCGTAGCCGGTGGCCCAGTTCTTCGCCTGGTGCTCGATATAGATGTCGAATTCGCCCGCCTTGAAGGCTTCAAACGCCACGTCGCTGTCGCGGTAAAACTCTACCTCGACCTTGTTGTAGTTGTAGAAGCCCTGGTTGACCGGCAAGTCTTTGCCCCAGTAATCCTTGACCCGTTCAAACACCAGTTGCCGGCCGGGGGTGACCTTGGTGATGCGGTACGGCCCGCTGCCCAATGGGGGTTCAAACGTGGTGGCTTTGAAGTCGCGGTTTTTCCAGTAGTGCTGGGGCAATACCGGCAATTCGCCGAGGCGCAGGATCAGCAACGGGTTGCCGGCGCGCTTGAACACAAAGCGGATGCGATGACGGTTGAGCACGTCGACCCGCGCCACTTCCTGCAGGTTGGTGCGGTACTGCGGGTGGCCTTCGGTCAACAGCGTGCGGTAGGAAAACGCCACGTCATCGGCGGTGATCGGCTTGCCGTCGTGAAAACGCGCCTCGGGGCGCAGGTTGAACACCACCCAGCTGCGGTCTTCGCTGTATTCGACCGATTGGGCAATCAGCCCGTAGCTGGAGGTGGGTTCATCGCCGGACGGCGCGTACTGGCCGGTGCCGACCATCAAAGGCTCGTTTAGCTCGTTGACGCCGTATTGCAGGAAATTGGGGGTGGAGACGGGGCTTGAGCCCTTGAATGTGTAGGGGTTGAGCGTATCGAAGGTGCCAAAAGCCATGACCCGCAGGGTTCCGCCTTTTGGCGCTGCAGGGTTTACCCAATCGAAGTGGGTGAATTTGGCCGGGTACTTGAGTGTGCCGAACTGCGTGTAACCGTGGCTCTCGGTAATCGTCGCGTTCGCAGCGAAGCTCAAGGCCAGAATTATTAGTAGAAGGAGGGGACGCTTCAAGTCAGAGATCCGATCCGGGCGGCTTGGGCTTTTATGGTCGGTACAGTAACAGCTTGCTCCGGTTGGAAAAAGGTGCGGGCCTCGTGGTTTGAGGGGGGGCTTCCAGGATCAGGATCAAAAGCGCTTTCCTGTGGGGGTCTACTGCATCTTTGATGTGGCGCTGTCGCGCATTGGGCTGGTTCGGGGTGTTCTTTGGATTTTCGTACATATCCGGTATTTGGATTATGTCTTATATCGGTTTCGCTCTTACAGCCAGCCCTTTCAAGGTCTTTTGAGCTTAGCTGCCTTGAGTACCCGATCCGTCGACACGTGAGCATTCGCGGCTTTGCCTTCCAGCCACTCTTTGGG